>JAUXUZ010000077.1 GCA_030680655.1 Phycisphaerales bacterium | reverse complement strand
AAAGTGCGCACACGCCGTAGTGCATCACGCTGTCGAAGTCATATTCGCCCTGCGGCGTGGTCCCGGCTTGGATGTCAAAATTGGCGTGGGCGTAGCCGGGCTGGATGTTCGCGTAATTGACTGTGATGTACTGGTCGCGATCCGGCCGTTGCTGCTCGTGCCATACGCCCAGGGCGTGCATGAGTTCGTGACACATGATGAAGCGGAAGTTCCAGTTGAAGATGTTGACGACCTGCCCGCCGCCGATCATGCCGACGAACGAGCTGTTCCCGGTGCTGTTCTGGATGTGGAGGTAGTTGGGCTGGCCCGATCGTACGACAAAGTGCACGAAGGCTGCGGCTTCGATCACATCCATCGCCAGCCGCATTGCGGACTGCTGGTTGGCGGTCGCGTTGGCGTCGAACTCGTAGGGGACCACGCCGCCGGGCCAGAGGTTGGCGTTCCACACGGAGAGCCCCAGAATGGGCGGCTGGTCCGGGAGGTTGCACGGACGCGGCTCGCGGAACGCATCGGGGATCGGTGTGGGGGCAGGCGTGGTCTGCGCCGATACCTGCATGGACATGACGCTCATGCACGCGGCCGCGAGGAGCGGCAGACGGCCCCACACCAGACTCGGTTGCCATCGCCTCCTGCTTCCTCTGTTCGACCGCAGCTGCTGGAACCGGTGATCCGCGGGCTTGTCGTCGATATCGCAAAGGGGTTGATGGAGAGGACCGGCGGCGGTGGCTGCTGAGATCATGGCATGGCTCTACATTGCGTTCTCGTTGAACTAGCACGCTAAGAAGAACTGATCGATGAAGACGATGAAGTCGTTGTTGTCGAAGAGGCCGTCAGGCCACGCGTCGCCGCCCGTTGAGCCGCGGTCGGCCTGACGGTTGAGCGAAAAAAAGAGGCCGATAAAGGCGATGAAGACGTTTTTGTCAAGTAATCCATCGCTGACGGCGAAGCCGCCGATGCCGCCGACGTCAGCGGGGCAATCAGGCAACCTCGGCGCAAGAATCATCGAGATGGTCACTTCAGAGAAATCCCCCGCCTGCCAACCGCCCGACGATGAAGCCAAGAAGGTGTAGAGGTTGAGGTGGTAATTACCGGGCAACAACCCCACAACCTTGCGTCCGGGGCCGGATGTTGACGAGCGGCAAGCACCGTTGACGACGCTGGGACCCGAAAGGGCTCCCCCCGCCTGCGCAAACAGGTCTGCGTACTGGCCCGCGCTCTGTGTGGGGTGCCCGCTGAAACCGGTACCGAAGTTGATGTACGCCGTCGCAGGGGCTTGTACGGAGAAGAACACATCATCGGTAACGACCATGCCCGCTGAGTCTGCGGGGGTGGCATCCAACACGGCGTCGATGCGTCCGAAGGCATCGTACCGCCCATCGCTGATACGCCAGTTCTCAAACGTAAGATGGCTGTATCTGTTGACCCCGGAATGCGAGCCACCTTCGATGTAGAGGTCGGCGCTCTGCGAAGTCGGCCCGACGGCGGTACCCCCCCGGGTGGTACCGCCGTAGCGAATCTCTAGATTACGCGAAGTGAACGTAGCCAACTGCGCCTGGGCGACCGGTGCAGCGACGACAAGAGCCGCCAAGCCTGGCCAAATCCTCCGGTAGTTGCCTGACGGTGTGTGCATCACATCAGCATACAGGGAAGGACGCGATCCGCCAGTCCCTGTCCATCTATCTGCACAGACTCTTATCGTGGACACGCCGCCCCCCGCTCTGACCGACTTCAGTGCGGCCGCGGACAACCGACCGGCGAGCAGCGGGTGGCCGGGGCAAGGCCGCTGCATCGGGCGGCACGGTCAAGCCGTTTTGGGCTTGACCGTGGGTCTTGGCGTTCGATCAAGGCACACGGGCAACGCCGAGCCGCCCCCCTTGTCCGTGCCACCCCGAGATTCGGCCTACGGGCTGGTCTGGCCAACCGCCGTCGATTCCCGGCGCCCTGGCGGGACGTTTCGTTGGGCTGGTGGGAAATGGTTTTGCAGTGGTTTTTGGGGGGTTTGGGGCGGCTGGCGGCGGGTAAAGTGCGGCGAACGTGGGGGGATCGCGGTGGCAACGCGCCTTGATCCGCGTCGATCCGCGTTGATCCGCGGCCTGCCTCGGAAATGGCTCAGCGGAATCGAGCCCAGCCACACTCCCCCCGCCACAGCCCTCCCAGAGGCTCATCGACAGCAAAATGCAGAAATGTCAGGAATCCGTACGGAAAGACCTTGCAGAACCCAAACACCCGTGGTATCCTCCGATCCACGCACGCGGGGCGAAGGGGTGGGCGGGGGCAGGCAGCGGCCAGTGCACAGCCGCACCCCCCAACGTCCAGCCAGGCATCCAGCACCAAAGGGGGTCCACACATGCAGGCAGTCACAGCGACAGACTTCACCACCCAGTTCGCGCTCGACATTCAGCGAGCCCAGCGCGATGCGCTCCAGACCATCCACAAGATCATGCTCCACCTCGCCCAGAGCATCACCAGCCCCGCGGGGCACGATCACGACGAGGGACGCGAAGAAGCCGCCCAGGCCCGCACCACCACCCAGCGCATCCGCCTCTGCCTCCAGGCCGCCCGCGACATCCTCCGCCTCGCCCCCCCGCCCAACGTCAGCGCTCTACCTCCTTCGCCCGCAGAGCGGGAGAAGGTGGCCGAGGCTCTGCAAGGCCGGTTGAGGGTGCCTTTTGATTCCCCCCACGATCCCCGCGGCGGCAGCCCGGGGACATCCAGCGATTCCGCCAACGAGCCCCGCACAAACCTCACCCCACATCCCAAACCCACAAAACCCACCAACACCCTCCACGCTGCCGCAGGCCCTGAAGCGAGCCGCCCCGGCGAGCGGATCACTCCCCCTCGTGACTCATCACTCATCGCTCATACCTCAGCCTCTTCTTCCTCCCCGCCCTCTGCGCCCTTAGTCGTAAACCCTCCCCTCCCCCCGCAGCCGCAATACTTCACAGACCAGGAGCGCAAGCAGATCCTCGCCACGATGCGCGCACCACACGAGCGCTTCACCCAGGATCTCTACGACCGCATCATCGAGTGGAACCACTACGCGCGTGCGGCCGGCCTCCCGCGCGCGTTCGGCATCAAGTACGAAGACATCGAAGCCCGCGAGCCCCTCGCAACCGAGCACGCGCAATCGGCACCGACAAGCAAGTGAGCCCTCCCTCCCGGTCGGGCCTCTGTCGATGAGGCCTCCGGCGCACGCGCCCGGGGCTGTGCATTTGTACTTTGAACTTTCGCCCCCCGTTCCCTTCCCCCTCTAACGGATTGTGCAGAGAGATCGTGGGGCAGGTTTTTAACCTGCCCAATCGAGGCCCGTCTCCGTGCACGGTTCCGACATCCGTTGACCATAGACGGGGATCGACCATGGGGCTCGATCACTGGAAAGGCCGGGCAGGTTGGAAACCTGCTCCACGCGTTCATGCATCTTCCCCCTCTAGCGACTCTCCAGCCGAAGCCGCTCCATCCCCGCCTTCACCACCGGGTGCTGGTGGAAGAGCCGCCAGACCAGACCGGTGCGAGCGTTCTCGATGGCGATCATCATGGGGAGCTGGTCGATGGCGAGGTGGTCGGGCGTGACCCACTGGGCGGGCGCGTTGTAGGCGTCGGCGAAGCCGTGGCCGCCAGTTGAAGGGTCTTGCCAGAGCTTGGCGAGCGCGGGGTAAGTCTGTGCGAGGTGCTTGTAGTGCCGCAGGGCGCTGAGGGAGGCGGTCGGTTCGAAGAGGATGCTCATCCCCGCGGCGTAGGGGGCGATGGAGCTGTCGCCCGGGTCGGTCGGCTTGGGGCGGTACCACGAGAGGTCGTAGAGCAGCCGCGAGCCGGACATGGCGGCCTCGTCAAGCTCGGGGTAGCAGCCGGCGACCTGGTAGCCGCTGGCGGCGCCGGGCTGGTCGGGGGTGCGGTCGCTGGCGGTGAAGCCCCAGGCGTCGGGGCCGAAGGGTGAGGCCTTGTCTTTTTTGTGGAGGGCGATGGCGCGGGCGCGGTGGAGGTTGGTGGTGCGGCGGGCGTTCTCCCACCAGTCAACGCGGGCGCGGTCGGGGATGTGAAACGGCGCTGCGCTGGGGTTGTCGGGGCCCATCGCGCTGTAGTTGATGAAGATGTGCGAGAACTGGTTGGTGAAGAGCGCGCCCGACCAGGGGAAGTAGATGAGGCGTGATTCGTCGGAGCCTTTCGCGCCGAGGGCGGCGTCGGTGCCGATCTGGCGGCGGAGTCGGTAGTAGGTGTCGGTGGGGATGCGCTTGGCCGGGTCGGGCGCGGCGACAGCGAGGAACGTGGCGAGGCGGTGCTCGCAGCCGGAGTCGTGCCAGTAGTAGGGGAGGAACGTGCCGGGGCCGGTGGGATCGTTCTGGAGGTCGATGGGCTTCCAGCCGAGCGAGAGGAAGCCGCGTTCGAAGTCGCGCGGCGCAGGTGTGCCGACGTCGTAGAAGGCGGACCAGTCGGCATCGGCGACGATGGCATCGGCGAGCGTGGCGGTGTCGCCGCCGAAGTAGGAGGAGGCGACGATGCAGCCGGAGAAGAAGAGGGCCGAGTCGATGGTGCTGACGACGTCTTCGTACGCGATGGTTGAGAGCTCGCCGGTCTCGCCATCGACAAAGTGCTGGTACATGCCGAACTTGCGGGAGGTCTTGGTGTGCGCGAGCGTGCGGAGGATGGTGTCAACGCGCTGCTGGGCATCGGCGCGGGAGATCCAGCCGCGCTCGACGGCGATGGGGAAGGCGGCGAGCTGGAAGCCGACACCGGCGATGGAGATGTACGGCTTCGAGTCGCGGTCGGGGACCATGCCGGAGGTGGCGTTGGCCGCGTGCATGGCCCAGTTCCAGCCGCCGCGCTGGATGAGGGTGAGGAAAGCATCATCTTCTGGCGAGAAGGTGAAGGGGGGGCGGGGAGTGTTCGCCGGTGAGGCGATGGTGACCGCGGCGGCGGGTGAAGGGTGAACGGTGGTGGAACTGAGGGGGGGCGCGTGGGCGGCTGGGTCTTCAGCACGCGCGGCGGAGCAGCCGCCAGTGAGCGTGAGGCCAGCGCTGAGGGTGAAAAGGAAAGCTGTTGTAATGGCTTTCATGGGAGTAGAGTGTACGGTGATGTCGGTATGCTGGGCCGGGCCAATCCACGCGGGACCGGTTTCAGAAGGTTTCGGCGGAGCATTGGCAGGGGCGACAGCGGCCGATTGGGCAGGTCGGATGGACAGGTGCGATGGACGAACGGGCGTGAGGCCCCTCACCTCAGGGAGCGCGTGTGACACGAAGGAAGAACCAGAGCCCGTTCAAGACGACGACCTCGATCCAGGATGTGGCGCGCGTGGCGGGCGTCTCGACGGCGACG
>JAUXUZ010000055.1 GCA_030680655.1 Phycisphaerales bacterium | reverse complement strand
CGAGGATGCGAGCGAGCCCGTAGGAGAGCAGCCACCACCCGCCAACCACGCCCGGCTTGCGCGGGCGCGCAGCGACGATCCAGACCGTGACGCCGACCGCAACGCCTTCAAGCAGCGAAGCGTAGAGCTGCGACGGGTGGCGTGCGGCGAGCAGCGGCTCGAGTTGATCGCGGTGCTGCCCCGCCTTTGCCACGAGGCGTTCGAGCGCACTGGACCACGTGTCGCTGGGCTTCATCGAATCGGCGACCAGCGCGACCAGCCGGTCGTGCTGAAGCTCTGAGAGCTCCGGCGTGTGGCGGGCACGAGACTGAGCCGACGACCACCCGAGCAGCTCCTGGGGGAACCGCACGGCATACCACGGTCCGGGCTGCCCGGGCTGGGCGATCACCTTGCCCAGAAGCTCGCCGTTAACGAAGTTGGCGATCCGTCCGAAGAAAAAGCCGATCGGCACGCACAGCGCCAGCATGTCAACAACGTTCCGCCAGTCGGTGCGCCCTTCGATGGTGCCGTCTTGGGCCTTGAACCCGCGCGCCACGAACCACGACGCCACCACGACACCGATCATGCCGCCGTGGCTGGCCATTCCTCCCTTGTGGATCGCAAGGAGGTTCCAGTACGGGAACGAGTCGGAGAATGTCCACAGCAGCGACGGGTCGTACCCCAGCAGCGCGTACCCCAGTCGCCCGCCGATGAGCACGCCGAAGATGATGTAGACCATCATGTCGGCCACACGGTGCGGGGGCAGAGCGATCAACCGGTGCTTCGCCATGGCCCGGAGGATCAGGTAGGCGCACACAAACCCGAGCACGTACGAGAGGCCGTACCACCGGACCGCGAAGAACCCAAGGTCTACGGCGATCGGCGACAGGCTGTGGTAATGGGCGGCGTCGGTCATAGGGGGCCGTCAGTCGTTTACGAGGGAGGTGATCCCGTAGAACCTGCGGGTGTTCTGGTTGATGCGGCGGTGAAACTCCGGCCATGGTTCGCTGGCACAGGCGGCCAGAGCCTCGGCGGTGAGACGCGCGTACGCCGGAACGCACGGCCGCGAACCGCGCTTTGCGTGCGGCGTGAGGAACGGGGCGTCGGTCTCCACCATGTAGCGGTCGGCGGGCATGAGCTTGAACGCTTCGCGCACCTCCGGCGCGTTGGGGTAGGTGGCGACCCCGGTGAAGCTGGCCATCGCGCCAAAGTCCAGCACGCTCCGCATGTCCGCGGGCGTTCCGGTGAAGCAGTGAAAGACGAACCGCTCGCCCGGGATGCCCGTTGACTTCAGCACCGGGATCAAGTCGTCGAACGCCTCCCTGCAGTGCAGGATGATCGGCTTGTCGATGCCGCGTTCACGGGCGGAGAGGATGTACGCGAGTTGCTCCTCCAGCACCGCCCGCTGGAGCGCCTGCGGCGGGCGGTCGTAGTGCTTGTCGAGCCCCAGTTCCCCCCAGGCGACGCACTTGGCGTGGGCGATGATCGGCCCGAGATAGGCCCATTCGTGCGGCCCTTTGTCGGAATAGCCCGGGTGAACGCCGGCGCTGCACCAGATCCGCGGATGGGCGGAAGCAACGCCCAAGGCCGCGGCTGCGTCGGGGATCGTGGTTGAGATGGTGATCACGCCGTCAACCCCGGCCGCCGCGGCATCGGCGAGGGTCTGGTCGATCTTCCCGGCAAAGTCGGGGAACGTGAGGTGGCAGTGCGTGTCAATCAAGCGCGCAAGCGTACGGCGACCGCTCGCGCCCGAGCGTGCGTCGTGAATCCGGGCGCACGCTCTTGACGCGCGGGCGGGAATGCTGTACGCTGGGGCGTCGTTGGTGATCACTTGCGGCGAGGGCCGCACGGGGTCTGAAAAGGGAAGTGTGGTAAAGCCATCGGGCGCAAAGCCCCTTGACCGATTCCACCGCGGACGCGCCGCCGTATGGGGCTTGTCCCTGTTCACAGAGCCACTGCCGAGAACGGCGGGAAGGCGGACAGGGCGTACCCCGAGCCGGAAGACCTGCCACCGATTGTTTGCCAGTCGCCCTCGCGAGCCGTTTCGGCAAGGGGCGTCGGCGCTCACGTCACCCTCCCCGGTGCACGTAGCTCACCGACCATTGGCCCGGTTTGACCGGGACCACCTTTGCGCTCGCAGGGACGTTTCTGCTCGAAAGGGCGGAGTTTCTGCCGGGGATTGTGCCGCGCGAATCGGCACATGGAGCGGTGTGATGAAGCGACTCAGCGTGTTGTTTGTTGGAACGTCGATGGTCCTTGCGCCTGCGGCGATGGGCCAGTTCGGCTACGGGCTTGTTGGCCAGTTCAGTCTGCCGGCCGGCACGGCCGCGTGGGACGTCGGGGCGGACGGTCGGGTATGGGCGCTGGTTGACCAGACGGTTTTCGCCCAGAGTTCACCAGGCGGGGGGGCGTTTGCCGCGGTCGGATCGGTGCTGCCAGGAACGGTGGCGAGTTGGGGCGGCTCGTTCATCCGTGCCAACGACGCGGGCTCGATGATCGCTATCGGCGACAACAACTTCGGTGCCGGGGCACGCGTCCACTTTGTCGCGACCGCTGCCCTCGCTTCGGCGGGGCCCGGAGGTGCGGCGACGCAGAGCGTTGCGAGCGGCAACTTTGACGGGAACTGGGATGGGAATCAGTTCTACGTCACGGGGGCGGGCGTTGACTTCGTCCCGTTTGTCAGCCGCGTGTCCTTCACCGACGTGACGGGTACGCCGGTTACGACAAGGGTCATCACGGCGATCGGCGCAGGCTCCGGCGGCGTGGCCATCAGCGGCGGCCGCCTGTATACCGGCTCCGGGTACGGCGGAGCGGGCGTTGCGACCGGCGAGATCCGCTCGTTCGACGTCCTCGAGATCAATTCGAGCGGAGTGCCGGTTCTGTTTGCCAGCGGCTCAGCAGTTCCTGGTGGTCCCGTGCTCAGCGCCTGGCCCCTCGCGTTCGACGGTGCCGGACGCCTGCTGGTGGGAGGGGGTGACTCCTTCGGCGGCACCAGTGAGATCGGCTACGTCGCAGTGGTCGATCTATCGACCGGTGTGCGCCAATTGCTCTCACCCGCCGGCTCCAACACCACCTACGGCGTCGACTTCAACAGCGTGCTGGGTGAGGTCTACGTGAGCAACAACGGCACAATCTACCGCTACGCCATTCCCGGGTCCGGGGGGGCCGGTCTGATGGCGCTGGGTGGCCTGCTCGCAGCACGGAGGCGGCACCGTGCGTAGCCCAGCGAGCCGGAGGAGCCTGGCGTGTCTGCTCTTGGCACAGGCTTCGGGCGTGTGCGCTGCGCAGTCTCCATTTGCGACGCGCGTGCTGGAGTACACCCCCTCACCCGGGCAGAACGTCGGGCACGCTGCGTTCAACGACCCCTCTCGAGCCTTGGGCCCACCGGTCGGCGGCGGCACATCGGCCGCGGACAATTCAAAGGTGGTCACGCTCGGTGGGTTTGGCGGCAGCATCACGCTCGGCTTTGACCACGCCATCATCGATCGCCCCCCCACTGCCACCAACCCTACCGGTGCCGACTTGATTGTCTTTGGGAACGCGTTCTGGGCGGGCGGTAACCCGGACCTTCGGTGGGCGGAGCCCGGCGTGATCGAGGTTTCACGCGACGACAACACCAACGGGCTCGCGGACGACACGTGGTACGTCGTCCGCGGGTCGCACCTGCCGCAGGTGCCGCAACAGTCGTATGCCGCGGTCACGTTCGAGTCGGGAGCGACACGGAGCGGTTACCGAATCGAGGATGGTGCGTTTCTGGGCGCCTCGCCCGTGCTGCAGAACCCACTCGGCAGCGGCCTGCAGGGGGCGTACGGCTACGCGGACTGCGCGCCGACGCTAGCGCTTGGTGACTTTGACGGCGACGGCACGCCCGATCGAGACGACGCGGACCCGGCATGGTTCTACACCGTGCCGT
>JAUXUZ010000035.1 GCA_030680655.1 Phycisphaerales bacterium | reverse complement strand
TGAGGTCTATCAGTTCGGCGAGACGCTCCTGCGACTGGCGAAGCGGTCGTCGCGGCTTGCGCACGTCTACCCGTCCACAAGCGGCGCAATGGCGAATGAGAACGCGCTGAAGGTGTGCTACCAGAAGCACGCTCCGGCGTCGCGCGTGCTCGCCTTCAAGGATTGTTTCATGGGTCGGTCGGTCACCATGAGCCAGATCGGCGACGCCGCTGGGAACAGGCAGGGCATCCCGCTCTCGACGCTTGTTGATTACATCCCCTTCTATGACGAGGTTGCGGCTGAGCAACTCGTCGCCGGCGCGGCAGGACGCGCGAGGCATATCGACGGGTGCGTTCGTCAACTGGTGCAACTGGTCGAGCGGTACCCGAAGCAGCACGCCTGCTTCATCTTTGAGCTTGTGCAGGGGGAGGGTGGCTTCAACACGGGGCCGCGCGACTTCTTCAAGGCCCTCATGGATGTCTGCAAGGCGAGCAATATCGCCGTTTGGGACGACGAGATCCAGACGTTCGGGCGCACGGAGTCGATGTTCACCTACGAGATGCTCGACCTTGGCGATTACGTCGACGTGTTCTGTGTCGGCAAGATGACCCAGGCGTGCGCCACGCTCTACAGCGCCGACTACAACCCGCAACCGGGTCTTCTCAGCGGTACGTTCGTGAGCGGGCCGGCCCAGTTCGCCGCCGGCAACGAGGTGCTCAAACGGCTGGAGAACGGCCCCTGGTACGGCACAGACGGCGCCTTCGCCAAGCACTGGCGTCAGTTCGCTCAGCACGTGAACGCGTTGATCGCCAAGTACCCGGCGTGGTTCCCGGCGACAAGCGCAAAGTACGGCAAGCTGCCGCCGCTGGTTGGCGGAGTGGGGGGGATGATGAAGTTCACCCCCTTCGCTGGCGACAAAGAAAGGGTGAACAAGGCGTGCAAGCTGATGTTCGAAGAGGGCGTGATGAGCTTCATCGCCGGTCACGGACCCTATCACGTGCGCATGCTGCCGCCGCTGCCGGTCTTCAACGAGAAGGACTGGCCGCGAGTGTTCGCGTGCATCGAGCGTGGGTTGGCCCGCGCGGCCGTCTGACGCGATCTGCAACGCACCGCAGCGTGCCGCCGCGACGCAACGAGCCCGCACCTATAGGCAGGTAGCGGCGATCAATGAAAAGGGCCAGCGCGGTTGCGCTGGCCCTTCAAGTTGCTGTGCATGAGACGCGGGCCGAAAGCCATCAACCCCGAGGGGCTGAGGACTTACCAGCTGCCGCGCTTGCCGCCGCCGCCGCCGCCACCGGAGGAGCGACCGCCGCCACCGCCGCCGCCGCCGCCGCCCCAGCCACCACGGCTGCCGCCGCCGCCACCTCCGCCGCCACGATCCTCGCGGGGCTTGGCTTCGTTGACCGTGAGGTCACGGCCACCGACGTTCTTGCCGTTCTGGCCAGCGATGGCGGCCTGAGCGGCCTCAGCGCTGGACATTTCGACGAACCCGAACCCGCGGGGACGGCCCGTCTCGCGGTCCATGACCAGCGATGCGGACGCGACCTCGCCGTACTGCGTGAACATTTCGCGCAGCTCGGACTCGGAGGTGTTGAAAGAGAGATTACCGACGTAGAGCTTCGTCATCAGACGCTTCCTCGAATTGTGCCCAGAGCAGAGAAAAACCGGAGCTAGACCCTCGGGCACGAGGAAGCGGCGGTGGACATGGTCCGGAGCGACCGAGATGGTCGCGGAACCGGACTGGAACGGGGGAGTATAGGCCGGCCCGGCCGGGTGCCTCGGCGGCGGGCCAGGTAGCCGTTCTGGCCCAGCCGCATGCCCTGGGCTGCGGCTGTTTGGTCCGGTACTGGGCGTTCTTGGATGCGGAACGCCGCTGCCACCCGCTGGCGGGCTTCAGAAACCGTAATTGAGCAGCACGAAGTAGGCGAAGTCGTTTCGCTCACGGCCGTCCGGTGTGCTGTCGTACTTGTCCTCTACGCCGAGCTTGAGCGAGAGCTTGCTTGATGGGTCGATGACCACCTCGTAGCCAGCGCGCAGCAGGAGCCGGTAGTCGGGGAAAGAGTCGAGCACCCAGAACGAATCGGCGCTTGAGAAGAACTTCGAGCGTTCATCGATCTCGTAAGTAAAGTCAACGCCGAGCAGGCCCTCGACGTGCAGCCGGTTGTCAGTCCCGCCGACCTCACGCGCGAGCCCCAGGCCGACCCTCGGCAGGAGCAGGGTCTTGTCATCCTTGATCAGTTCGTAGCCGACGCCCACTGCTGCGCTCAACCGGTAGTCCCAGTCCTGGAACCGGTCGTACTCGGCCGCCGCCTGAATAAACGGCCGCAGGGCGGCTCCGTCCTGCGGGAGCCAGTCGTTGCGGGCGTCAAGCCGTGCGTTGTCGTTGGATGTGCTCCCGTCGCTGGTGGCGTGGCTGTAGACCAACCCGACGGCGGTCTTCGTCTTTGACGTCTCACGGAGCAGTCCGGCCTCCGCGCGGATGCTCTGGCTCTCGCTGTTTCCAGAGGCGCCGTTGGCGCCGAGCGCGATCGAGCCATTCCAACCCTTCCAGAACGAGACCGGGTCCGGCGGCGCGGGCGGCGGTGGTACCTTCGCGGCGGCGGCCTGCGCCGCGGCGGTTGCTTTTCCTGCATTCGCGGCCGTCATGGTCCGTACGTCCGCGACGTCCGAAAGCGCAAGCGTGAGCCGACCGAGCACGGGGTGCTCGATGACGACAGTTTCTCCCCGGCTGACCAGCTCACCACGGAGCACATCGCCGTTTGTAAGTGTGACAACCGTCTGAGACGCGGGCAGCGTGTGCCCGGCGGGGGCGGCCGCTTGCCCCTGTGCGGCAGCCGAAAACGTGAGACCGACGATGATCGCGAGCGTGTGCATGTACGCAAAGTGTAACGGCGTACACCGATCAGACCAGCGGCGAGAGCGCGGAGATGTTGGACGGGAGAACAGTTGCTCCGTGCGCCGCGTGCGCTAGCGTGTGCTGGCCGAGCGAAGAACCCGTAAGAGCACGATCGAACTGAGCGACGCCGCTCCCAAGGCGAGGAACGCAACGGGATATCCCGATCGCGCGGCGAGCGAGCCGGCGAGCGCGACCGACCACACCTCGCAGAGATTGGTCGCTCCCATGAACGCACTGAACTGCGTGCCGCCCACGTGTGCATCGGTAAGGTCCATGAAGAGCGCGTAGGACGACGCCGTCAAGACGCCCATCAGGAAGTAGATAGGGACGGCCGCGCCCATGATCGCCAAGGCGGATCCACTCATCGCCATATCGACGCCGGCGAGACCGCCGATGCTCGCCAGGATCGCGCCGACCGACCACGCGGCGGTCCGGCGGTGCCCGAACCGGTCTGACGCCCAACCGCCCGCCAAGCCGCCCAGGAGCATGCAGCAGATGACCGGCAGGGCAAAGAACCAGCCGACGAGTTGCTTGTCGGCACCGCGGTCAAGCAGGAACGACCCCATCAACCCGCCAACCGACTCGAAACCGGCACCGGCGGTCAGCGCAATGCCCATGCCGATCCAGGTAGCGCGCCGGCGGAGCATCGCCAGCAGAGGAGCGAGAACGTGCGGGCGACCCTCCGAGGGTCCGAGCTCGCCGGACGCGCCCACGGGCGAAGACCAGACGGCGATCAGTGTTACCCATACACACGCGATGAGCACCGCGCACTGTGCGTAGTGCATATCGGCGTTATCGACAAACGGCATCATGCCAGCGCAGCCGGCGATGGCCACGTACATCTGATTCTCGATCGCACGTGCCTGCGAGCAGTGGCGCACGCGCAGGTACCCGAACCGCTCGTCGGTGTTGAACGGGACGAACAGGATCTTGGCCCCTTTCGCCGCCGCGACACGGGCCAACTCCGGAAACTCGCTGTCGTAGCAGATCAGGATCGCGATCTTGCCCCGATCGGTCTCAAAGACCTCCACCCTGTTCCCAGGCTGAACTCCCCACCACCGCTGCTCGTTGGGCGTGACCTGGATCTTGTACTGCTTGCCGATTGTCCCGTCGCGGCGGAAGAGGTACGCGATGTTGTACAGGTTCTCGCCCTCTACGGTAAACTGCGACCCCCCGATGATGTTCATGTTGTAGCGGACGGCGAGCCCGTTGAACAGGCTGAGGTACTGCGGCGTGAACTCGGCAAGTTTGCGGGCGGCCACCGACGGGCGGCTCGACTCGATCAAACTGAGCAACTGGGTCGTGAACAACTCCGGATAGAGCACGAAGTCGCTCTTGTAGTTCGACGCGACGTCGGCGATGAACTCGCACTGCTTGGCAAACTCCTCAAAGCTCGTGATCCGCCGCATGAAATACTGAACAAGGCAGAGCCGCACGCGGCTGACCGCCAGAAGGCGCTGGCTGGGGTTCCTGGAATAATCGAAGTTCGTCCATTCGAGGAATGTCGCGTATCCGCGTGAGGCGCTGTCGCTGGGGAAGTACTCGGGGATCAGCCCTTTCAGCGAAAACCCGTTGGCAATCTGGACGGTCAGCACCGGATCAACCAGCTTCTTGGCGACCACGTGGTCGACGTACTCCGACGCCGAGAGCGTGTCCGCGTGCTTTCCGTAGCCGGGGATGCGCCCGGCGATGATCATCCGACGATGTTCCGAGCGCGGACAAGCTGCTTCCGCGCCTCGTAGAGGCGTCTGGCCAGCTTGTGCCCGCGGAACTCGGGATCGACCATGATCTCGATGCCGTAGAGCGTGTCGCCCAGCGCGTTGTGGTTGCGGATGTACCCCGCGTCGGACACCAGCTCCCAGTCGTGCCAGTTCTCGTGCTGCTCGAAGTCGACGATCAGACTGTTGGCCGAAGCGACAATTCTGCCGTTGAACTCGATGCAGAACTGGCCCTCAGGAAAGACGCGCAGTTGGCTCCTGATCTGCTCGACGCTCCAGGTCGCCATCCCCGGGAAGCAACGCAGTTGAAGCGCCACGAGCTCGTCGTAGTCCTCGACCCGCGTGTTTCGCACGATCAGCTTTGTCTCGAACGCTGCGAGGTGGAGAGGGTCAACCGGCTTGGGAAGATCGCCACGGTCCTCTGGATGCATGGACCCAAGGCTACCAGATTCACCGACTGTTTGCTCGCCCTCCTCGTGTGCAGGGAGAACGTCAGAGCTGGGGCAACCCCGATCCACGCTCTCCTCAAAACCGTGGAATGGCGATTGGCCCTTCGGCGCTACCTTTGCATCCATGGGCGGTGACGCGGTCGAAAAACCCGAGGTGGCCGACGTCTCCGAGTGGGCGTCGATCGAGGATGTCGCCGAGGTTGCGTCGCGCTTCGAAGCCGCTGACTTGGGCCCCGACCAGACACGTGCGCTGTTCGGGGCGATGAGCCTGGAGCAGGCCGCGGCCGTGCTCGCCGCAGTTGGTGACGATCTACGGGCCCGCGAAGTCCTGCATTGGATGCCGCACGAGCAGTCGGGCCCTGTCCTCTCGGCGATTGCGCCGGCGCACGCGGCGAGGTTGATCGCTGCGCTTCCGAGAGACGAGCGGGCGGACCTTCTCGCCGCGGTCGACGAAGACCACCGCTCAACCATTCAGGCGCTGCTCCCAGCCGACGCCCGCAGCGACGCGGCCCGTCTGCTCGCCTACGAACCCGACACCGCCGGCGGGCTGATGGAGACGGAGTTCGTCTCCTATTCCGCCCACGCGGAAGTCCGGGATGCCATCCGTGACCTGCGCGCGAACCAGCAGCGCTACGCGTCGATCGGCGTGCAGTACATCTACCTGATCGACGGCGAACGGAAGCTCGTTGGCGTTGCGCCGCTCCGCGACCTTCTGCTTGCGCCGGAGGGGGCCCGGCTCTCGACGCTGGCCGCGCGAACGCCCACCACCGTCCGCGACACCGCCCCGCTCCACGATGTGGCAGCGGCGTTCGACGAGCACGCCTTTATCGCGTTGCCGGTAGTCGATAGCGAGGGTGTCATGCTCGGTGTGGTTACCCGTGCTGACGCCACCGTCGGTGAACAGGAAGAAGCCGAAGACGACTACCGCGTGAGCCAGGGTATCGTCGGTGGAGAGGAACTCCGTTCGATGCCGGTCGTTCTGCGACTTCGGAGGCGCTCGGCGTGGCTCGGCGTGAACCTCGTGCTCTGCCTCGGCGGCGCGGCGATCGTCGCGATGCACCAGGACACCATCGCCAAGGTTGTGGTTGTTGCGGCCGTGCTGCCGGTGATCTCTGCCACCAGCGGCAACGCCGCGATGCAGGCTGCGGCGGTCAGCATCCGCGAGCTCACACTCGGCGTTATCGATCCTGCGGCGTGGCGGCGTGTGCTCGCCCACGAAGCGGCCCTCGCCGTGCTGATGGCGTTCCCGCTCGGCGGCGCGGTCGCGATGCTCGCCCGCCTCTGGGGAGCGCCCTGGACGGTCGGCGCGGCGGTCGGGCTGGCGATGGCGCTCAACTCGCTCATCGCCATCGCGATCGGCGCGCTCTGCCCTCTGTTGCTCCGCCGCTTGAAGATCGACCCGGCACTCGCGAGCGGGCCGATCTCGACGACGCTCGCCGACGTCAGCGGATTCGCGCTGACGCTTTCGCTGGTCTCGATCGCCGCGTAGCGAGCCGCTCCGCCGCCGGCCATCGGTGGCAGCCTTTCAGTTGCTCGCCGCTTTGAGCGTGCAGTCGAGCACGAGCGTCTCGCTCCCGCGTTTCACCGTGAGCTTGACCTTTTCGCCCGGGCTCGCGCGGCCCAGCAGCGGCATCCAGTCCTGCACGTTCGCGATCGGCGTGTCGTTCCACTTGACGATGATGTCGCCCGCCTTGACGCCCGCATCGGCCGCGGAGGTGTTCGGGAAGACGTCGCCGACCTCGATGCCCGTCCCGCCGTCGTAGTCGCCCGGCTGGATGCCAAAGCGCACGCGTGAGCCGCCCCGCCCGCCGCCGCCACCCGGCGCGGGCTGCGGGTCAGCCGGCGTTGGCGCGGCCTCGGGCGTTCGAGCACGGCGCGTCGCGACAGGCTCTTCGGCAGGCTTCGCGTTCACCGCCGTTCGCGGGTCATCGGTCGGCTCGTTCATGTCGATGCTCGGCCCCTTCGACGTCGTGAACTCCAGCGGCTCGGCACGCAAGGCGAGCGCCGTCGCGACGGTTCCGGCGAGCTTGTAGATCCGGGCAGCGCCGACCACGTTGATCCGGTCGTAGGTATCGGCGGGGGCGTGGTACTGATCGTGCAGCCCGGTGAAGAAGTGCAGCACCGGGATGTTGCCGCGGTAGAACGATGCGTGGTCGCTCGGCCCCTGGCCGCCCGGCAGCGTCTTGACCGCGACACCGCTGGATTCGAACATCGGCGCGAGCAGTTCTTCAAACCCCTTGGCCGTGCCGACTCCAGACACCTCGCACTTTGGCCGGCCCTGCGCATCCTGGCGTGCGCGGCCGATCATGTCCATGTTGAGCATGGCGTAGACGCGGCTCGCTTCCACCGGGGCGTTCTTCACAAAGTGACGAGAGCCGATGAGCCCGCCCTCCTCGCCGCTGAACGCCACGAACATGATCGAACGAGCGCTGGCATCGGGCCCGAGCCGGGCGTACTCATCGGCGAGCTGCGCGGCCAGCACCAGCAGGCCGGCGGTGCCGCTTGCGTTGTCGTCGGCACCGGGGTGGAGCTTGCCGACAGAGTTGGTCCGCGAGCCGAAGAGCCCGTAGCCAACGTGGTCGTAGTGGGCGCCGACCACGATGAACTCGTCCTTCAGCGCCCCGCGCCCGGCGAGCACACCGCCGACGTTGTCGGTGGAGTTTGGCTCACGGGCGATCGCGGCGTCAACGGCGACGGTGAGGCCTGCGATGTCCGTCACTCCCCCTTTCTCGTCGGCGCCTTTGCGGAGCGCCATCAGGTCGGCACCCGCCGCCGACACCATCTTCGCCGCCGTATCCACGTGCAGGTTGATCACCGGCACGCTCATGGACGTTCCCTGGGTGGACGACTTGGTATCCTCGATCGTGTTGGCACGCGGGTCATCGACGCCGGGCGGGCTCACCAGCAGGATCGCCGCAGCCTTGCGGTTGACGAGCGCTCGCAGCTTGCCCGCGAGGGTCGACTTGCTGGTGAAGTCTCCCGTCTCGCTCCACCGGCTCTTCCCTTTCTCGTTGAGCGGCTCAAACCGCAGCAGCAAGGCCGCTTTGCCCGAGAGGTCCTCATCCTCCTTCATCCCGTCGAACGACGAGTAGCCGTCCTGGGCCTGGTTGATGCCGTAGCCGACGAAGACGACCGGCAGCGTCACCGTGCCAGTCCCGGATGTCCCGCGGATTGCGAAGTCGGTGCCGGGGATGAGCGTGACCGTCGTCCCGGCGGCCGTGTACGTCAGTGCCTGCGCCTTGACGACCGTCTCCCTGCCCGTCGAGAAGGGCTGGCGGAACGAGGCGAAGGGCGTGCGGGCGGTCTCCATCCCCTCACCCTCGGTCTTGACCATCGGGAACGCGGGCGTGAGGCCGCTGCTGCGGAAGTTGAACTCGACGTATTCGGCGGCGAGCGCGTTGCTGCGGAGGCCGGGCGCCCGCCCTTCGAAGAACGGGTTGCTCAGCGTCGTCACGTGCTGGAAGTACGCCCGCTCGCCATCCGAGAGCGTCTTGAGCGCATCGACCAGCGGCGTCTGCCCGGTCGCAACGATTGGAGCGGTCAGCAGCGAGAGGGCCGCAACGAGTGAGCCGACGGGGTAGGTGAGTTTCATGTGCGGTGATGGTACAGGGCTCGCCGCGGAGACGTTGCAGGGGTGCGGCACACCCGCCGGAAGTTGGAATCCATCCCCCCGTGACCTAGACTTGCTGGCGGCCCGAGCGGGCCGCAAAACAGTGCGACAACTGCGTGCGGAACAGGCCAGCGGATCGGCCCCAGCGGCCCGCTTTATGAGGCGATCATGACGATGACATCGAGCGGCTCGGCGGCGTCTTTGGCTGGCAAGGGAAACGTCGCCGGCGGAAGCGGCTCGGTGCTCAACGCGTCGGACACCTTCGCGCCGCGGCACATCGGCCCCAGCCCCGCCGTGATCGACGAGATGCTCGCCGCCGTCGGCTACCCCACCCTCGACGCCCTGGGCGATGCGATCGTCCCCGCGGGCATCCGCCGCGGCGGCATGAACCTCCCCGCCGCCCTAACCGAGAGCGAGGCGATCGCCAGGCTCAAGGGGTACGCGGAGCAGAACACTGTCGCCCGGTCGATGATCGGCATGGGGTACCACGACACCATCGTGCCGCCGGTCATCCTGCGGAACATCCTCGAGAACCCGGGCTGGTACACCCAGTACACACCCTACCAGGCCGAGATCGCCCAGGGGCGCCTCGAAGCGCTGCTGAACTTCCAGACCATGGTCGCCGACCTCACCGGCCTGCCGCTGGCGGGCGCGAGCCTGCTCGACGAAGCCACCGCCGCCGCCGAGGCGATGGCGATGTGCTACGCGATCTGCGGCGGGCACGAGGCCTCACCCCAGCGCAAAACCTTCGTCGTCGCCAGCGACTGCCACCCGCAGACCATCGCGGTGGTCCAGACCCGCGCCGAGACGCTCGGCATGAACGTCAAGGTCGTTGATGCCGCCGCCATCGGCGCCATCGGCGCCGATGTCTGCGGCGTCCTGGTGCAGTACCCCAGCACCTTCGGCACGCTCCGCGACTTTGAAAAGGCCTGCAAGGATGTCCATGCTGCGGGAGGTGGGGGGGCACAGTTCGTCGTCGCCACCGACCTGCTCGCCCTCACGCTCATCAAGCCGCCGGGTGAATTCGGCGGCGGTGGGGCGGATATCGCCATCGGCAGCAGCCAGCGGCTCGGTGTGCCGATGGGCTTCGGCGGGCCGCACGCGGCCTTCATCGCCACCCGGCCCGAGCACGCCCGGCGCATGCCCGGCCGCATCATCGGCGTCTCGCGTGATGCTCAGGGCAACACCGCCCTGCGCATGGCCATCCAGACCCGCGAGCAGCACATCAAGCGCGAGAAGGCGACCAGCAACATCTGCACCGCGCAGGCGTTGCTGGCCATCTGCGCCGGCATGTACGCCGTCTACCACGGGCCCGAAGGTCTGCGGCGCATCGCCCAGCGCACCCACGCCTTTGCCGAGAGCCTCCGCGCGGGGCTCAAGACGCTCGGCCACACCGTCACCGGCGAGTCCCTCTTCGACACCGTGCACGTCAAGCCCGTCGGCCGCACCGCCCAGCAGGTGATCGCCGCCGCGCACGCCAAGGGTGTGCTGCTGCGTGACTGCGGCGACGGCTTCGTTACCGCCTCGTGCGATGAGACCACCTCGCGCGCCGACATTCAGAACGTGCTCACGGCCTTCGGCGGCACCGGCAAAGAAGACATCGACGCCTTCATCACCGGCATGAGCCTCGACTGCGGCGGCGCCTTCGCACGCCAGAGCGGCTACCTCACCCACCCGGTCTTCAACACCCACCACAGCGAGAGCGAGATGCTCCGCTACATCTTCAAGCTGATGGGCCGCGACCTCTCTCTCGCCCAGAGCATGATCGCCCTCGGCTCGTGCACCATGAAGCTCAACGCCACCAGCGAGATGATCCCGGTGACGTGGGAGGCCTTCGGCCGCCTCCACCCCTTCTGCCCCCCCTCGCACGCCAAGGGGTACCACAGCCTCTTCAAAGACCTCGAGGCCTGGCTCGCCGAGTGCACCGGCTTCGACGCCGTCAGCCTCCAGCCCAACGCCGGCAGCCAGGGCGAGTACGCCGGCCTGCTGGTCATCCGCGCCTACCACCGCAGCCGCGGAGACACCCACCGCGACATCTGCCTCATCCCTACCAGCGCCCACGGCACCAACCCCGCCAGCGCGGTGATCGCCGGCATGAAGGTTGTCCCCGTCGCCTGCGATGCCAGCGGCAACGTCGACCTCGCCGACCTCGAGAAGAAGGCCACCACCCACAGCCAGAACCTCGCCGCGCTGATGGTCACCTACCCCAGCACGCACGGCGTCTTCGAAGAAGGCATCAAAGAGATCACCGCCATCATCCACCGCCACGGCGGACAGGTCTACATGGATGGCGCCAACATGAACGCGCAGGTCGGCCTCACCTCTCCCGGCAACATCGGCGCCGACGTCTGCCACCTCAACTTGCACAAGACCTTCTGCATCCCCCACGGCGGCGGCGGCCCCGGCATGGGCCCCATCTGCGTCCGCAAGCACCTCGCCCCGTTCCTCAGCGGCCACCCCATCGTCAGCCCCTTCATCGACCAGAGCGACATCAACACCGCCGCGAGCGCCGGCAGCAAAGCGACCGGCCCGGTGAGCGCTGCCCCCTGGGGCTCGCCGAGCATCCTGGTCATCTCGTGGATGTACATCGCAATGATGGGCCCCGATGGCCTCAAGAAAGCGACGCAAGTCGCCATGCTCAACGCCAACTACATGGCCAAGCGCATCGAGTCTGAGGGCAGGCTCCCCATCCTCTACCGCGGCAAGAGCACCGCGGGCAAGACCGGCCTCTGCGCCCACGAGTTCATCCTCGACACGCGTTCGGCTGTCGCCAAGGCCGGCTGCACCATCGACGACATCGCCAAGCGCCTCATGGACTACGGCTTCCACGCCCCGACGATGAGCTTCCCCGTCCCCGGCACGCTCATGATCGAGCCGACCGAGAGCGAAGACAAGGCCGAGCTCGACCGCTTCTGCGAAGCGATGATCGGCATCGCCAACGAGATGGAAGAAGTCGCCACCGGCAAAGCCGACAAGGCGAGCAACGTCCTCAAGCACGCCCCGCACACGCAGATGGTCGTCTGCGCCGACGAGTGGACCCGCCCCTACCCGCGCAGCAAAGCCGCCTACCCCGCGCTGTGGCTCAAAGACAGCAAGTTCTGGCCCCCCGTCTCACGCATCGACAACCCCTTCGGCGACCGCAACCTCATCTGCACCTGCCCGCCGATGACCACCGACGCCTGAAGACGGTTTACCACAGAGACACAGAGAGCACAGAGAAGACGAAAGCGTTTGAACAACGAAGGTACCGAAGGTATCGAAGGAGGAAGGGCCCTTGCCTTAGACCTTCGCGACCTTCGGTACCTTCGTTGTAAAAGATGCCTTTCTCTGTGCTCTCTGTGTCGTGGTGCAGGTTTTCAACCTGCACGGCCAACGATCTTCCGGCTCCACTCCGCTTCGCTGCGTTGCGCACGGCTCTGTGGTTAATTCTCTTTCTTCTTCCCGCACTCAGGGCACGGTGCGTCAGAGGCAAGCCCCGCGAGGTCGTAGCCGCACTTGCCGCACATGCCCTTCACCGCCCGCCGCCGCGCGACGATGCCGGAGCGGAGGAGCAGCGGGGGGGGCGGCGGGGGTCCAGAGGAGGAGGGTGGGCCGTGCGGAACGAAGCGAAGCGGAGTGGAGCCGGAGGTTGACGCGCTCGGTGTACCTCTGTTGATCGTGGAGAACCCGTTGGCGTGCGCGGAGAACCCGTTGGCAAACGCGATGAACTCGTTTGCGTAGCCAAAGAATCCGTTGGCGAATCCCCAAAACCCGTTGGCGAATCCCCAATTCCCGTTGGCAAGTGCGAAGAACCCGTTGGGTAGCGCGAATAGACCGCGACGAAGCCGGCGTGCGCGACGGATTTCTGGGGAAACGTCCACTTCTCATCCCTCGTTTCTGAAGCGCAAGCCACGATTCTTCCTGCCAGACCCGCCGAACAGCTCGACCGCTTCAGTTCATCCCTGCGCTGACCGATGTTGATCCTGGGCAGCGCCATCGCGGAGCCAAAGCGAGCGCAGAACGCCCGCGCCGGCCTCCGCCCGAGGTAAGCAGGGCCTCTCCGCTTGCGTGCTTACCCGACTCATCACGCTGCTCCGCCCTCGAGCGATACCCTCCACGCATGGTTGACCTTGCCACGGTTGTGAAAGTCGGTCTCGAAGCGGCGATCGAACAGGCACGCAAGAGCGAGCGGGAGGGTGGGATCCCGATCGGGTCTTGCCTGCTCAACGAAGATGGCGTGGTAGTGGGGCTGGGGCACAACCTGCGGGTGCAGGCGGGTGACCCGACGGCGCACGCGGAGACGGTCTGCATCCGCAACGCGGGTCGGCGGCGGGACTGGCACACGCTGACGCTGGTGAGCACGCTCAGCCCATGCGCGATGTGCACGGGGACGTCGATCCTCCACCGCATCCCGCGGGTGGTGATCGGGGAGCGGCAGAACTTTCAGGGGCGCGAGGACTGGTTCGCCGCGGAGAAGGTGGCGGTGGAGGTTGTCAACGACCCGCGGTGCGTGGAGATGATGCGGAAGTTCATCGCCGCGCGGCCGGACCTGTGGTGGGAGGACATCGGGGTGCCGCCGGGGAAGGCGTGAAGGCGGAACACAGAGGGGGAGGAGAGGAACACAGAGGGACACAGAGGGGGAACGGGGGCTGAGAAAGGGAGGGGGGGGATCAAGCGAGGGGCGGGGAGGATTCTGGGGTGGGTCAGGGCGGCGCGGGTGGCGAGTGGTCTCTGCCAATCGCGGGCCTTTCCCCCTCCTGCGAGTCCGCCTTCTCTGTGTTCCTCTGTGCCCCTCATCTCCTCTGTGTTCCTGCCTTGTCTGGCGGGCATTCGGGCGGGCGTGATGTATAATCACGGCAATGAGCACGAACGGTTCAAACGGGTCTTCACCACAGCCTCACTACGTGCCGGGCGCCGTCAATGGGCCGGCCCACCATACCAAGCGACAGGGAGAAGAAGCCGTGGGCACCATCACACCGACGACGAGCAAGGTTGACCCGCACGCGGTGACGATCTCGGGGATCATCACGCAGCCGGTGTACGGGCCCGAGGCGCCTGCTGAGTCGATCAAGCACCAGGAGCGCGAGATCCCTGCGCCGGGCAAGTTCCCCTACACGCGCGGGCTCTTTGCAAAGGGGTACCGCACGCGCTTCTGGACCATGCGCCAGTTCGCCGGCTTCGGCAGCGCTGACGACACCAACAAACGGTTCAAGTACCTGCTGGAGCAGGGGAAGGCGAGCGGCGGCGGCGCAACCAACACGGGTCTGAGCACCGCGTTCGACCTGCCGACGCTGATGGGGCGCGACAGCGACGATGCCCTCAGCGCGGGCGAGGTGGGCAAGTGCGGCGTGGCGATCTGCACGATCGAGGACATGCACCGGCTCTACGACGGCATCCCCGTCGATCAGGTGACGGTGAGCCAGACGATCAACGGGCCGGCCGCGGTGATCTGGGCGATGTACCTGGCGATGGCGAAGCAGCGGGGCATCGGCTGGGACAAGCTGGGCGGGACGCTGCAGAACGACATCCTCAAGGAGTTCCACGCGCAGAACGAATTCATCTATCCGCCTGAGGCGAGCGTGAAGCTGGTGGTGGACACGATCGAGTTCCAGAGCCGGTTCCTGCCGAAGTGGAACAGCGTGAGCATCAGCGGCTACCACATCCGCGAGGCAGGGAGCAACGCGGTGCAGGAGCTGGCTTTCACGCTGCGCGATGGGATGGAGTACGTCGAGGCGTGCCTCGAGCGCGGGATGGATGTTGATGAGTTCGCGCCGCGCCTGTCGTTCTTCTTCAACTCGCACAACGAGTTCTTTGAGGAGGTCTGCAAGCTGCGGGCGGCGCGGCGCATCTGGGCGCGGGCGATGAAGGAGCGCTACGGCGCCAAGAACGAGCGTTCGTGGTTCATGAAGACGCACGTGCAGACGGCGGGTTGCTCGCTGACGGAGCAGCAGCCGCTGAACAACATCGTGCGCGTGGCCTATCAGGCGATGGCCGCGGTGATGGGTGGCTGCCAGAGCCTGCACACCGACAGCATGGATGAGACGCTGGGCCTGCCGACGGAGCAGGCGGTGACGGTGGCGCTGCGGACGCAGCAGATCCTCGCCCACGAGACGGGCGTGACGCGCGTGGCCGACCCGCTGGGCGGGTCGTGGTACGTGGAGCAACTGACCGACACGGTGGAGAGCGGGGCGCTGGATTACATCGCGGATATTGATGCGATGGGCAGCTACGCAAATGGCCAAATGGCAAATGGCCAGAGCGCCAAAGAAGGCAAGAAGGCGGGCGTCTACGCGCCGCGGACGACGTACGGGCGCGGCGTGGTGGCGGGGATCAACCGCGGGTACTTCCGGCGGCAGATTGCGGAGGCTTCGTACCGCTTCAGCGAGGAGTGCGAGGCGGGGGACCGGCTCATCGTGGGCGTCAACGCCTACAGCGACCCCGATGAGAAGCGGCCGATCGACATCCTGGTCATCCCCCACACGGTTGAGGTTGAGCAGAACGATCGGTTGAGCAAGTTCAAGGCTCGACGCGACAAGGCGAAGGTGGAGCAGGCGCTCAACAACATCCGCGCGGCCTGCCAGGGGAAGGACTACACGCCCGTCGAAGGCGGAACTGGACTGACGCCCGCGGCCTCGAAGATGGATGCGACCAACGTGATGCCCGCGCTGGTCGATGGCGCCCTCGCCAACTGCACCCTCGGCGAGATGGTCCAGGCGATGGCGGATATCTACGGGCGGTACTCAGGCGGGCCGGAGTGGTGAGTCTGTTCGGGACTGCTCGGCGAGCCGCGCACTGCGCACTTGTGTGCGTGGTTCTTGCTGCGCTTGGTTGCGAGAAGGCACCTTCGGGGTTACAGCCCGCGTCTACAGAGGTGGCAAACGAGGAACCGGTGCTGACATCGGCGTCACCGAGCAGCGATTTCACCGCAGCCGATGTCGGGCGGACGGTGACCGTGGAAGGGAAGGCGGAGAACCGCAAGGTCGGAAGCTGCGTCGAAGGCGCGGGCAAGTCCTGGTGGGTGTATCAGGTGGAAACGCACTGGTCCCAGTCGGTTCGCGGACGCCGAGTTCGCGTGACGGGCGTTGTGCGGGAGCGTTCCGATCTGCCGGTGTTCATCCCGAAGGAAGGGGCGTGGGAGCAGGCGGGGATACCGCTTCCGCCCGGGAGCGACCTTGAGGCCGCCCGCAAGCGGCTGGTGATCGCCGACGCCACGTGGCAACTGCTGGATTGAGACGGCCGTGGATGGTGGAGCGTGCATGGCCCGCGATTGCCAATGGAACGATGAAGGCCCCAGGCGTGCACGCCCAGGGCCTCTTTGTTCTTGCCTTCCACTAATGCCTGATGCCTAGTGGCTAATGCCTGCCCGACTCACTTCTTCGTGAAGTCGATATGCAGCATCTTGAACTCTTTGCCGCTCTTGGGCTCGATGCCGAACATCTCCATCGTCATGGTGTCCTTGCCGGTGAAGGTGTCGACCTCACGCATGACCGTGGGCTTCTTGGTGATCGGGCAGTTGTACGCGTAGGTCCACGTGAGGGTCTTCTGGTCCGACGACAGCTCGCCCGTGCCGGTCATGATGCCGGTGGAGTGGTTGTCGATCCACGATCCGACAAACTTCTGCGAGACGTTGTCGAAGCCGCTGAGCCCGAAGCCGTTGAACGGGCCCATGCCGGGGATCTCACCGGCCATCTCGCACTTGAAGTAGCGGCCGTCCATCATGGGGGTGATGGTGCTGGTGCAGTCGCTCTTGAGCGCCTCGGCGCCGGGGGCCATCCACATCGTCTGCTTGCCGTGCCAGACGCCGGCGCCTTTGGCGAGCCACTCGTGCATCTTGCCGGGGGTGCCGGCGTCCATGCAGGCCTGCATGTCGGCGGGCGTCCAGCCGGCGGGCAGCTTCATCTCGGGCTGGCCCGTCGCCGGTGCTGAGGGGGTAGGAGCGTGGGCGGGTGCCTTGTCCATGCCGGGCTGGGCGCTGGCGATCGTCATCGTGCCGACGACGGCGACGACGGCGGCGGCGGTGATGCAGAGTGGGGCGCAGATGTACTTGCAATTCATGGTGGACTCCTGGTTGCTGGTTAGCCGGTCAAGCCTGCGGCTGCGTAGCCGCAGCTTGTCTGGCTGTGGTGCCCGCATGATAACACGACCAGGAATCGTGGGGGCAGATTCATGTCGTGCGGGATCAAATGGGGGATTTGATCTCAGTGCGCATGATGGCTCAGATGAGGGCCAGAAGGGGCTGTGAAGCCGCGGCGGGGCTGCTACCAGCGGACCATCATCTGCATGCGTTTGAGCCACGAGGCGGCCTCGGCGGCCGTCTTGCCACTGATCTGGCGCAGTTCACCGGCATCGAGCAGCACACCCTTGCAGCCGGGACAGACCTCGACGAAGACATCCGGGCGGTGGGGGTGCTTGATCTCCAGCAGTTGCTTGCCGTCGCGGGGGCAGCAGCGTCCGCCGAGGGCTGCGCGGCCGCTCTCGCGACCGAATGGGCCGGAGTTGGCGCCCTTGATGACGGCTTCGTCGGCGGCGATGAGCCTGTCCAGTTCGCCCCCATCGAGCCAGAGTCGGCCGCAGGCGTTGCAGCGATCGGTCACGATGCCGCCGACATCCTCCTTCTCCATGAGGCTGTGGTCGTGCGGGCGATGGAGGGTCCTGTCGCTCTCGGTGCCGGGGATGTGGCGGGGGATGGATGGAGGGTTTGCCATTGCCGAGGGCTCCTCAGCCAGGTCAGGCGTGGTCGTTTGGCAGCGGCACCAGCCCGAACT
>JAUXUZ010000033.1 GCA_030680655.1 Phycisphaerales bacterium | reverse complement strand
GAACAAACCGTTGCGCTCGCCGGCCCGGCGATGGGCACGCGCTTCGAGCTGCTCCTGCGCGGCCCGGATCGAGTGGCCCTGCGGTCGGCCGGGGAGGCCGCGCTTGAGGAGATCGGCTTGTGGCACGGCCTGCTCAACGCCTTCGATCCGGCGAGCGTCGTCTCGCGCGTGAACCGTGAGGCGGCGCAGCGGCCGGTGCGCATCCCCCCTGAACTTGCCGAGTTGTTGCTGTGGTGCGAGGGTGTGACCGACGCCACCGGCGGAGCGTTCGACCCGTCAATCGGCGGGCTGATGCGCAGCGCGGGCTTTCGCGATGAGCCCCGTTGTGCGGACGATCCGGCTGACGGCGAACGCTGCGTGCGCCTTGACCACGAGGACGGTGCCTGGCGCATCTGCCTTCTGGGGCGGGGTGCGGCGCTGGACTTCGGCGCGATCGGCAAGGGGTGGGCGCTCGACCGCGCGGCGGGTGTGCTGCGCGCGTGCGGCGTGCGGTCGGCGCTGCTCCACGGCGGGACCAGCAGCATCGTCACGATCGGAGCGGGGGAAGCCGGGCAACCGTGGCGGATCGGCGTGGGTGATGGTGGCCCGATTGAATTGGTGGATGAAGCGCTCGGGCTTTCGGCGCCGTCCGGGAGGGTCGTCGAGGCAGGCGGGGGCCTTGCGAACGGGCACATCCTCGATCCTCGCACCGGCCGATCTGCCGTATCCCTTGCCGGGGCGATGGTCACCGGCCCAAAAGCTGCGGTCTGCGACGCGTGGTCGACCGCGCTGGTGGTTGACCCAGCGCTGGCCGATTCGCAACGCTGGCCCGCTGGATACCGTGCGATGCTGAGCGAGCAGCCGGGAGTGTGGCGTGCCTGCGACGGCCCTTGGGCCGGGCGGGGACACAGAGCAGTGGAAGAGCAACCAGGGAGCGTGTACTGATGCAGATGGACCGTCGTGACTTTCTTGTGGCCGCGGGCGGGCTCGCGGCGGTTTCGCTTGTTCCGAGCGTCCTTCCGGCGGCGCTGCGGCTCAGCGAGCCGATGCGGGTTGGGCTGATCGGTGTCGGGCGGCAGGGGCGGGCCATCCTGACCGAGCTCTCGTCGATGGAGGCGGTGAAGATCGTCGCCGTGTGCGACAGCGACGAGAACCGGCTCGCCTCGGGCAAGGGTCGTGCGGCGGGGGCCGATGGCTTTGCCGACTACAAGGAGATGCTCGCGACCGTCAAGGGGATGGACGCGGTCATCATCGCCACGCCGACCCACCAGCACCGCGCGATCGCCGAAGACTGCATCGCCGCGGGCAAGCACGTCTACTGCGAGGCGCCGTTGGCGCACACCGTTGAGGATGCCCAGGCCATCGCCAGCGCGGCCGCGGCGACCGGGGCGGCAGGCAAGGTGTTCGCCGTTGGCTTCGAGGGGCGATCCAACCCGGTCTACACGCTGGCCCGTTCGTTCTTCCGCACCGACGCGTTCAAGGACATGGTCGCGATGCGGTCACAGTTTGCGCAGAAGACCAGCTGGCGCTTCAGTGCCCCCGACGCCGATCGGGAGCGTCGCCAGAACTGGCGGCTGGACAAGGCGGTCTCCACGGGCATGCTCGGCGAGATCGGCTCTCACCAGTTTGATGTCGCGCACTGGTACCGCGGCAAGCTCCCGGCCTCGGTGCGGGCGACGGGCGGCGTGCGGTTCTGGAACGACGGGCGCGAGATCGCCGACACAGTCCACGCCGCGTTCACCTACGAGGACGGCGCGGTGCTCACCTGGTTCGGTACGCTTGCGAGCAGTTTTCTCGGCAAGGAGGAGATCTTCGTCGGCTCGTCATCGACGATCAAGCTCGGCTGGACGCACGGCTGGATGTTCAAGGAGAGCGATGCTCCGACGCAGGGGTGGGAGGTCTACGCCAACAAGCAGCAGTTCCACAACGACGTGGGGATCACGCTGATCGCCGGCGCAACCAAGCTCGCCGAGCAGGGCAAGCTCAAGGACGGTGTTGGGCTTCCGAACACTTCGCTGTTCTACTCGCTCGAGAGCTTCGTCAAGGCTGCCGCAGGGCAGGGCAAGGTGTCGTGCAGCGCCGCAGACGGCACCCGCTCGTCGATCGTGGCCATCCTTGCCAACCAGTCGCTGGTCGAGCGTGCCGAGGTCAAGATCGACCCGGCCCTGCTGAAAGTGGAGGGTTGACCGTGGGGAGTTTTCGAGTGGGTCAACTCGGCTTCGGACACCGGCTCGGACTGACGGGCGTGCTCGGCTGCCTGGCCGTGGGGCAACTCGCCGGGCTCTCGCACATGCGCACGCACTTTGACAAGCGCGACGACCGGCCGGGGTTCACCGTCGACGATGTGAAGAGCGCCTACCGCGGCCTGGATGCCCCCTCCCCGCTGCTCGCCTCGCTCAATGCCGGCCACCCCGATGGGCTCAAGCCCGATGAACGCAAGGTGCTCATCGCCTGGCTCACCTCCGGCAAGATCGAGCAGGACTATGACAACCCCGACCTGGGTGTGGCCTCGCCGCGGGAGATCGTCGCCGCGAGTTGCCTGCAGTGCCACTCGGTCCGCGCCGATGCTTCGAAGGTTGACGCGAACGCGAGGAAGCTGACCCTCGACACCACGGCGGACATCAAGAAGGTCGCTTTCTCTCGGCAGGTGCTGCCGACCCCCGCTGACAAGATCGTTGTGTCTATCCACGCGCACGCGCCGAGCATGGCCCTGATGGCGCTGGCGGTCATGGCGCTCGCGACGTTCTCACGGTGGTCGCGCATGATCACCGGGGGCCTCTCTGCGCTGTGCGGCCTCGGGCTGGCCGGTGAGTTTGCGGGGATGTGGTTCGCCACCTCGGGCGGAGCGTGGATCAACGTGCTGCTGGCGAGCGGTGCTGCGTTCCACCTGAGCTTCGCTCTGCTCACGCTGCTGGCGTTCGCGGAGCTCTGGCTGCCGGGGTGCGCAAACAGCGGCGCGTGCTGCGGGGGCGGCACGAAAGGCAAGTGCAACGGACAACCCTCATCCTCGGAGGCGAAGCAGCCATGACCGGGCCGAACCTGCAACAAAACGGTGTGTCCCGCCGCGGATTCCTGGGCGCCTCACTCGCAGCGGCCGCCTTAGCGGCGTGCCACCGCGGCGGGGATGAAGGTGCAACCCGTGCGGGACCCGCGCCGGGAGCGACGGGCAAGGGAGAGCCGGTGTTCAAGATCTCGCTCGCCGAGTGGTCACTGAACCGTGCAATCAAGGGTGGTCGGCTGGACCACCTGGACTTCCCTGCCGCAGCGAAAGAGGACTACGGCATCGACGCGGTGGAATATGTCAACACCTTCTTTGCGAAGAAGGGGGACGCGGGCTACAACGACGAGCTGCGCCGACGCTGCGCCGACGCGGGCGTGCAGAGCCTGCTGATCATGTGCGACGGTGAAGGGGACCTTGGCAACGCCGACTCGGTCAAGCGGCTCAAGGCGGTGGAGAACCACTACAAGTGGGTCGAGGCGGCCAAGCAGCTCGGCTGTCACTCGATCCGCGTGAACGCGCAGAGCAGCGGCACCTTTGAGCAGCAGCAGGACCGCGCCGCCGACGGGCTGCGCCGCCTCTGCGTGTTCGCCGACGGCTACGGGCTGAACGTCATCGTTGAGAACCACTGGGGGCTCTCGAGCAATGGCAGCTGGCTCACGGGCGTGATGAAGAAGGTTGACCACCCCCGCATCGGCACGCTGCCGGACTTTGGGAACTTTGATCCCAAGGAGTACGACCGCTACCAGGGTGTCGCCGACATGATGCCGTGGGCCAGGGGTGTCAGCGCCAAGACGTACGACTTTGACGCTAAGACCGGCGACGCTCAGGTCATCGACTACCCGCGGATGATGAAGATTGTCCTCGACGCCGGCTACCACGGAAGGCTCGGCATTGAATACGAGGGCAAGCGGCTCCCCGAGCCGGAGGGCATCCGCGCCACCAAACGCCTGCTCGAACGGTTCAGTAACGCCAACACGCCACGCGCTTAGGCGAGACGCTCACCACAGGAAAGATGCACATGCTCCT
>JAUXUZ010000405.1 GCA_030680655.1 Phycisphaerales bacterium | reverse complement strand
GGCGACCCGTACAAGGACACCTCATCGGTGGCCATGAACCCGGTCATCAAGTTCTGCACGCTCTTCGGGCTTCTGGCCGTCGAACTGGCGATCAGCGTCGGGTACACGCAGGGCAAGGCGGTGACCAACATGCTGGCGCTGCTGTTCTTCTTGATCTCGGCGTTCTTCGTCTACCGCTCCTTCTTTGGCATGATGATCGGCGGCACGAGCATCAAGAAGGACCACTGATCCCCATCGATCTCGCACGCTCAAGGCCTGGCGCAACGCCGGGCCTTTTTCATGCGCGGGCCGAATCACGCCGCGCTCGCTAGCATCCAGCCGATGACCGCCCAGCCCCCTACCCCACAAGTTCCCTCCGTGCAGATCGTGCCGTGGCTCGCCCAGCCGCTGACGCCGCTGCTCTGGGCGGCGCTTGGCGTGGCACTGGTGGTGGCGGTCGCGATGCTCATCGGCCACAAACGCTCCACCGAGCGCTGCCCGCTGTCAGTCCGCTGGCTCGCCATCGGCACCGTCATCGCCGTCGCCGGCTTCGCCGCGATCTCCTTCGGCGGCCAGCTTGCCAACCCGGTCGCCGTGTACGCGGTGCCCATCGTCATCCTCGTCGCGACCCTGATCGCCCTTGCCGCCTGGCACGCCGACGGCGACCAAGCGCGGACGGCCCGCGTCACCGCGGCCGCGCTGGCGTTTGGCTCCGCCCTCGCAACAGGGTGCGTACTGGCCTGCGCCCACCTGCTCCGGCTGGCGACCACCAACAAGGACCTTGACCTCGACCTTGGTCTGGGGCTGGCAGAGGCGGTCGCCCATCTGCTCCCGGCCGTCGGGGTGTCGGTGCTCCCGCTGTTGCTGTTGCCAGCCTCAAACCCGCGCACCGTGCCCGCACGCCGCGCGGTGACAGCCTTTGCCGGGCTGCTCATCTTGATCCTCACCACCGCTGCCGTTCTCGGTGCGGCCGCGATTACCACCCCGCAGCCTGACACGGCGGGCCTGGCTGACCGCTACACCGACATCAACCTGGCGGTGTCGATCCCGCCGCTGCTCGGTGCGCTGTGCGCCCTTGCAGGCAGCATCGCGGTGTGCACCTCCTGTGCTTGGCAGCGCCTGCTGGTGGCCATCTTCGGTGCCGGCTTGCTGTTGATCGCCGCCTGGGGCCTGCTCGGAGCCTCGCCGCAGCGGCTGCTCGGGCTGCAGTGGTGGCAACCCGCCGTCTGTACCGCGCTCGGCCTGGTTGTCGGGCTCTTCGCTGCCTCCCTGTCGCCACGTAGTGCACCCATCCGGCTCCTGCTCGCTGTTGCTGCGGTGGGCGTCTGCATTGTGCTCGGTGGATTCCTTTGCGCACCGCTCGTTCAGCCCGGTGGCGCACAAGGAGCAACCGCGCCTAACGCCTTCACGGCCTTCGCCGCCGGCATGCTCGCACTTGTTGGCCTCTTCGCGAGCAGCGCACCGACGCGCGAGCCCGCGGCACCCGCGAGCGATGGCCTCCAGCGTGAGCCCATCGCCGGACTGCTTGTCACCGCCTGCCTGCTGATCGGCGGGCTCGTGCTCAGCGCCGTGACACTGCGTTCGGAGTTGACCTACCAGGCCCGCAAGTTCAGCGTGGCGTACGTCTACGAGTCAAACCGTCAGGTCGATCCCGAGATGCGGAGCATCCTGCAGTACGGGCCCCACGCCGTCCACATGGGCGGTTCCCGCTGGGCGTGGGTGATGCCGCAGTCGATCTGGTGGACCCGCGACGCCGCGTGGCGCGACGCACTGATCGCCAGCGACTACACGCAACCGCACACCGGCGAGACCGACCCCAGCGGCACGCTCTACCAGGCCGTCATCACCGGCGCTAATCGCAAACGCTCCGACGACTCGTTCAACGAAGCGCAGTACGTCGCGCTCGTCAAGCCCGTGCCGACGCCCCAGAAGTCCCCGATCACCCACACCGTTGCCGCACGGTTTTCAACCCCGCAGCAACTGTGGGGATGGACCCGCCTCACGCTCTCCAACCGCGGCGTGTGGCTCGGCGCGCTGCTGAGCCTCCCCGCCGCCTGGTGGCTCACCCGCAGAACCCGCACCCTCACATCCGCGGCGGCGGTTTCCGCAGGGTGCATCCTCGCCGTCGCGTTGCTCGCGGGCGTTGCCGGTGTGTTCACGCTGCTGGCAGGACTCAGCGTGCTGACACTCGCCACCGCTGCTCGGCGCGACGACGGGTGGCGCGGCCCGACGCTCCTGCTCATGATTGCGGGCGTCGCCGCGGCCCTGATGGCCGTGGTGATCCCACTCGCCGAAGCACTCTAATAGCCCGTTCACCCGCCGCGCTACGGCACCTATTCAAAAAGAAGCCCGCCCGGTCGAAACCGGGCGGGCGTTGAGCACTTGATCATGCTCACGGGGTAAGGCCTCAACGGCCGTTCCGTCGAGCGGCCTTCTTACAGGCCACACCCCTTTTGAGATCCGTAGTCATTAAGCACTGGACCACCTCCTTTCACACGCGGTTTGCCCAGCCGCCACCGGGGGAACTCATCCGGCCGCCGGGCTCTAACCCGCGGGCCGTCGCCCGCGGACGTGTCCAACGCACGCGATGGGTCTGCAGTCCCATCACGTGATTCGCCGTCGTGCGGAAGGGCGGATGTCTCGTGGTCCCGCCGATGCCGCACGCAAGCCTCGATACAGTGACATATTCGTCAATGAATTGCCAATCGGTTCAGCTTCTTTGACGATTTTCTTTGCCGCCGCGTACCTAGGGGGTGAAACTGGGGGACGCCCAAGGCCGCAAACGCGACCGAAAACGAGCGACCACCTGCCTACTCCTCTACGTCCTTGAACGCCCCCTTGGCGTTCTGCTCCTCAACGTACCTGCGAAAGTCGGTCATCTTGTACGAGACAAAGCAGAAGACGTGGTAAAGCGTCTGCCACTCGATGTCGCTCTTGTCCTCGGGCACATCTTTACGCAGCCGGTCCAGTTCCGCCAGCAGCCGCTCGGCCTTCATGTCGTCCATCGCCGCCTCCGTTTCAGCCGCCCCGGCGTTTCATCACCGCCGCGGCCCCGTACATCAGTGTCATCACGAGCACCAGCGTGGGCCCCGGCTGCACGTTGAGTTCAACCGCCAACACCAGCGCCACCAGCAGCCCCGCCAACGCGCAGCCCACCGAGAGCGCAAGGACCGTCCGCAGCGAATTGCTCAACCGCAGCGCGATCGCCCCCGGCAGCACCAGCAGCGCCGTCGCGGGGACAACGCCCGCCAGCTTCATGCTCGTCACCACCGCCACCGCTAGCAGCGTCATCAGCAACGCCCGCATCCGCCGCGCTGGCACGCCGTACACCGGCGCCGACTGCTCGTCGAGCGTCCAGAAGAGCAGCGGCCGCCGCCACCACCAGGCCACGCCCACAACCCCCGCCGCGACGATCCACGCCAGCGCAATCTCCGAGTCGCTAGACAGCATCACCGAGCCGAACAGCACGCTCTCCCACGTGCGCGCGCTCGGCGCAAGGCCCCTGGCGATCGCCATCTGCCGCGACAGTTCGACCAGCAGCCCGCCCAGCGCCATCGCCGCCACAAGCAGCATGCCGATCCCGGTGTCCTCGTGGGTGACCTTGTTGTCACCCACCACCGACATCAGCATCGCC
>JAUXUZ010000549.1 GCA_030680655.1 Phycisphaerales bacterium | reverse complement strand
GCCCAGATCGGTTCGCCGGCGAGGTAGCGGCGGATGTCGGCGGCCAGTTCGGCCGCTGAGCCGTACCGGCGCGACTTGTCCTTCTCCATCGCCCGGGCGACGATGACCTCGATCTCGCCGCGCAGGTCCCGGCGGACGGCTCCCAGGCGCGGCGGCGTCTCGTCGCGGATCATCCGCGCCGCCTCGGGGATGGGCCGGTTCTTGAGGTTGTGGGGGAGTTGGCCGGTGAGCAACTCGTAGGTCACCACGCCGAGGGCGTAGACGTCGGTGCGGGTGTCGATCTGGTCGGGGTCGGCGGCGACCTGCTCGGGGCTCATGTACGGGAGGGTGCCGATCATCTGGCCGACGCTGGTTTGAAGCGTCGTCATGTAGAGGTCGTTGTTGGTGGCGCGGGCGACGCCGAAATCGAGCACCTTCGGCTGGCCGTCGGCGCCGACAAGGATGTTGCCGGGCTTGATGTCACGGTGAATCACGCCGCGCTGGTGGGCGTGCTGCACCGCGTCGCACACGCCGGCCATGAGCTTCAGGCGGTCGCGCGGGCCGAGCTGTCGGCGGTTGGCGTAGTCGGTGATGGGCGGGCCGTCGACGAGTTCCATCGCGAAGAACGGCTGCGGGCCCTGGCCCCAGGCGTCGGCCATGCCGGCTTCGTAGATTTGCGCGATGCCGGGGTGGTGCAGCCGGCCGAGCAGCTCGGCCTCGTGCTCCATGCGTTTGAGCACCTGCTGGCTGCGGTAGCCGGGCCGGATGACCTTCAGCGCCACGGTGCGCCGCGGGCGGTCCTGCTCGCCGACGTAGACCGCGCCCATGCCCCCCGCCCCGAGCACGCGGCTGATCTTGTAGTGCCCGATCTTGCCGGTGGGGGGGAGCGGCACCTCGCCCAGCGCCGCCTTCTCGAACCCCTGCAGCAGGCTCTGGCCGACAGGGGCGGCGCGGTCGAGCACGCCGTCGCCGCCGTCGTCACGGTGGCACCCCAGCAGGCCCTCAACCTCCGCGCGGAGCTCAACGTCGCTGCCGCAGCGTGACTCGATGACGGACATCCAGCGGTCCGCACCGGCCTCGACGGCGGCCAGGAACACATCCTCCACCAGCCTCTGGCGTTCGGGGGTCACTGGGCGTCCTGCTCCTTCTCGTCGGCGCCGGCTTGCTTGGCCATCTCACGGTGCAGCCAGGCGCGGGCGAAGGCCCACTCGTTCTTGACCGTGGCGGGTGAAACGCCAAGCGCCGCGGCCGTCTCTTCGATCGAGAGCCCGGCGAAGTAGCGGAGCATCACCACCTCGCACTTGCGTGAGTCGTAGGCCTCCAGCTTCGCCAGCACGCCGTCGAGCGCCACCAGCTGCTCGTCGTCACGCTCGCTGCCGCTGGCGACGGCCATGTCGTCGCTGAGCACCTCGCGCTGGCGGTCGCCGCCGCGCTTTATGCGGTTGCGCGAGCGAGCACGCTCGACGAGGATGCGCCGCATGGCCCGCGCTGCGGCGCCGAAGAAGTGCCCGCGCCCGTCCCAGGTGACGTTGGCGTCACCGAGCAGGCGCATGTACGCCTCGTGGACCAGGGCGGTGGGCTGGAGGGTCTGTCCCGGGGCCTCGTTGGCCATCCGCGCGCGGGCCAGCTTGCGCAGCTCCTGGTAGACCAGGGGGAGCAGCTCCTCGGCAGCGCGCGAGTCGCCCCCGCTGGCGGCGTTGAGGAGCTGGGTGACTTCGTGCGGCGGAGGGGTGTCTTGGGGCAAGGGGATGGCTCCGGATGGCCGTGAGTGTACCGTCCGGCGGGGTTTCCGCACGCGGCTCAGTCGATGACGGCGTCGGGGGCGCCGGTCAGGCCGAGCCGGGCACGGAGCCAGCGGTCGAACGCTCGGGCGTCCTCCTTGAGCCGCACGTCGGCGACGGGCATGGTCCTGCCCTCGCCGGCCAGCACCACGTGGACGCGCCAGTGCGGGCGTTTGTTGGTCGAGTGGGGGCTGTCCTGCTTGAGCTTCGTTCCCGTCACGCCCGTAAGCGGGACCGCCTGGGCCGCGCCCTTGCCGCCGCGTGCGGGGATCAACACCCCCGCCGCCTGGTCGATCACCGTGTCGCACCGCCCGGCGTTGATCCAGCGCGACCGCAGCCACGCCGAGCCCGCGGTAAGCAGCAGCGTCACGCCCCAGCCGATCAGCAGCACGTCCCGCAACCCGGTGTCGAAGACCAGCGTCACCGCGAGCAGCGTGCCGAGCAGCCCGATCGCCCACGCGGCCGCCGCCACCCCCAGGGGCCCGAAGTCGTAGTCACGAACAACCGCGATGCCCGGCGTCGGCTCGAGCACCCGGACGGTCCCCACGCGCCCGCGGGAGCGCGAGCGGAACCCGGCCGCGACCACGATCCACAGGATGACCGGGACGCTCACCAGGATCGAAACCAGGCTCAGCACCTGCCACTCGCGATCGCCGATGCCGCGCAGCAGCACAGACTCCTCGGGCGCTTCGGGGTTGTAGTAGACGTCGGTCTGCCTGCCGGCGGGGAACTGCGCCACGGTGCGGCGCGCATAGCCGCCCCCCGAGTCGCCGAACGTCTTTGACAGGGTGATGTTGGAGCCGGTGTAGTTGGCGCCGGCGATCGAGTAGCGGTACGCCACTTCGGGCCGGTACGTCCGCGACCCCTTGCTCCCCCGGTGGCTGGTGACCCGGCTGCTGAGCACCTCGCCGCGCGCCGACGGCCACTCGCCGGTCGAGGCCTGCCGGACCAACCCGCTGACGAAGTACGCGGTCAGCGGCCAAAGGATCACCGAACAAAGCAGCGCCAGGAAGATCATGAAGAAGTGCCTCTTCACGCACGCCCCCTCTTCGCGGCTTCGATGCGATCGCTGAACCAGCGCTGAAGGACCGGCCCGTCGGCCTGGCTGTAGACCTGTACAAGGTCGCGGGGCTTGGCGCCGGGTGTTGTGTGGGCCGTCAGCCACCACTGGGCGCTCTTCTCTTTCTTGCCGCACTGACGCTCCTCAAGCGTCACCGAGGAGATGGCGGCAAGCGGGATGGCGTCAACGGCCTGATTGCGGCCGCGTGCGAGCAGCAGAAGGCCCGCGTTGGCGTCGATGACGGTGTCGGCACGCCCGGCGGCGAGCCAGCGGCGGCGCCAGATGAACGCCGCGACACCCGCGCCCAGGGCGAGTGTGAAGAGCCCGATGACGCCGGCGAGCGCATGCGAGCTCAGGACAAAGAGCACGACGAACACGCCGATGAACGAGACACCGGCGATGGAAAAGAACGCGCTGGCCACCGGGGTCAACGCGTTGTCACGAGCGACGGTTACCCCGGGCGCCGGCTCGAACACGCGGACCCGGGCCACGTAGCCGCGCCCCCGGCGCGCGTACCACGAGACCGTCGCCACCAGGAACGCAACGGAGATCGCCAGGAACGGGAAGGCGAACGCCACCCGCTGGAACTGGTGGTTGTCGAGCCCGTGGGACGGGACGCTCTCACGCGGGTCCGCGGGGTCGACGTAGACCGTCGCCGCCGTGCCCGCGGGGAACCGGGCGACGGTGCTGCGCGCGTAGACGCCGTCGGAGCTGCTGAACTCGCCCCCGATGGCGATCCTCGCGCTGTCGTACCACTTGGCGCCGACGCGGTAGCGGTACTCGACGACCGGCGCGAGACCCTTCCCGCTGCGTGCGACGCGGCTGGTGAGCACATGCCCCTCGTCGGCCGGCGGCCACGCGGACGTACGGGCCTGCCGGACAACGCCGGCCAGCATGAGGATGCCCCCGGCGCCGAAGCCCCCGATGAACACGAGGCAGAGCACAACTCCCAGGATCTTCTTGGCCAAAGGCCGCGCAGCCGCGTTGACGGCTGCGCGGGGTCTGGTCTAGTGCTTGTCGGCGTCGCGCTGCGGCTTTCCGCCGCCCCCCCCGCCCTCGCCCTCGCGCCGGACGACGCCGTCGCCGCGCGACATCACCTCGCCCAGCGCCGCGGGCAGCTTGATGCCCGCCTGGTTGGCCAGCTCGTGCAGCTTGGGAAGGCTGCCGATCATGCCGGAGAGGAAGTCGGCGGTGGCGTTGCGCCCGGTGCCGTTGTTGGTGCCGCTGTCCCAGACGGTGATCTTGTCGATCTTGAGGCCCTTGATGGCCTGCACCTGCGCCTCGACCAGCTTGGGGAGCTGCTCGATCAGCAGCAGTGTGGGGCCGACAGCGGGGTCAGAACCGCACGCCTCGATCAGGCGCCGGTACCCCTCGGCCTTCGCCTCCATCACCTTCTGCACGCCCGCGGCCTCGGCCTGGTACTTCATGAGCGTGGCGTCGGCCTCACCCTTGGCCTCGCGCCGGCGCTTCTCTGCCTCTGCCTCGGCGGCGATCTCGATGCGTTTCTTCTCGATCTCCTGCGGGGCGAGCTCCTCCTTGCCCAGGCGTGCGATCTCCTGGTCGCGCTGGGCGATCAGCACGGCCTCTTGCGCCTTTGCGGATGCGACATCGGCACGCCGGCGAGCGTCGGCCTGCACTTCCGCGAGCTGTGCGCCGGACTCGGCGACGCGCTGCTTGGCGTCGTTCTCACCCAGGATGGCCTGCGACTCGGCCATGGCGACCTTGACGCGCTGCTCCTGCTCGGCCTGCTTGCTGGCGGCGATGCGCTCGGCCTCGCGCTGCGCGACGGCGATGTCGCGGTCACGCTTGGCGGTCGCTTCACCCTTGGCGGCCTCGGCCTCCAGCGCGGCGACGGCCACGCGCTGCTTCTGCTCGGCGAGCTTCTGGCCCTCGACGCTGGCGGCTTGCTCGGCCGAGACCTTAACGGTCCGCTCTCGCACGGCGAGCGCCTCACCGACGGCGCCCTCGCGCTCCTGCTGGGCGACCTCGACCTTGGCGCGCTGGATGGCCTCGGCGG
>JAUXUZ010000543.1 GCA_030680655.1 Phycisphaerales bacterium | reverse complement strand
TGCTTTACCGCGAGTTGAAGTAGTCCTCGATCTTCTCCGCCTTCTTCATCAGCAGCGGCACCTGGGCGTCCGCCACCTCGTTGAACCGGCCCATCGAACGCATGATCGCCTCAAACTCCACCGCAAACTTGGCGTGCTCCTGGTCCCGCCAGGTCTCACCCAGCTGGTTCATCATCCCCTGCATCGCCGTCATCTGCTGCGTCACACCCGCCGTGAACCGCCGCAACGCCTGCGCAAACCGCCGCAGTTCTTCAGGATCGACTACTGCCTTCGCCATGGAACCTCCTCAGCCGGCCACGCTCGAACCGCTGCGCGGCACGCGCAGTAAGGTACGGAGTTTGGCCCCCGCATGTTGCCGGGGGACTCAGAAACCCCGGTTTCCGACGGGCCCTCCCCGTACACTCCCGCCGAATCCGCCCCCCGGCCGATATTCACCCCCGCGCCAAGCCCGGTTCCACTCCGCAGAAGGACCTGCATGAACACCCCCCGCCTCACACACAGCACCGCTACCCGCCCCGCGATCGCCATCCTCCTCGCCGCGGGCCTCCTGCTCCCCCTCGCCTCCTGCACACCCAACCGCCAGGAGCGCACCTTGCAGCTCCAGACCGACATGCGAAACCTCGTCGTCGACGCACGCGACAAGGTCTTCCCCGCCCTGGTCAACATCCGCGTCATCGCCATCTTCTACGGCGGCGGCAAGGAGAACAAAGCCTCCGGCGCAGGCTCGGGCACCATCGTCACCAGCCAGGGCCACATCGTCACCAACCACCACGTCGTCGACCGCGGCGTGAAGTACTTCGTCACCCTCGCCGACAAGACCGAGGTCGAGGCCGAGCTCGTCGGCGCCGACCCGCTCACCGATATCGCCGTTCTCAAGATCAAGACCGACAAACTCACCGACGGCTTCACCATGCCCACAGCAACCTGGGGCAACTCCGACAACCTCATCGTCGGCGACACGGTCATGGCCATGGGCTCACCCTTGAGCCTCTCGCGCTCGGTCACCCTCGGCATCGTCAGCAACGATGAACGCGTCTTTGCCAACACCTGGTCCAACGACCGCGAGATGGACGAGCTCGAGATCGACGGCGAGACCACCGGCATCTTCACCCGCTGGATCCAGCACGACGCACTCATCAACCCCGGCAACTCCGGCGGCCCGCTGGTCAACCTCAAGGGCGAGATCGTCGGCATCAACACACGCGGCGGCGCCGGCATCGGCTACGCCTCGCCCAGCAACCTCGCCCGTGACGTCGCCGACCGCCTCATCGCCAGCGGCGAGGTCGTCCGCTCAAACGCCGGCCTCGCCCTCAAGCCCATCGACAAGACCGGCTACACCGAGGGCGTCTTCGTCAACTCCGTCACCGACAACCCCCCCGGCCCCGCGGCAAAGGCCGGCCTCAAGGCGGGCGACGTCATCGTCAAGATCGACGGCAAGCCCCTCACCGTCCGCTTCGTCGAAGAGATCCCGCCCCTCCTCCGCGACATCGCCGACAAGCCCGTCGGCTCCACCATCACCTTTGACTACGTGCGCAACGGCCAGCCCGGCACAGCCACCGTCACCACCGAGAAGCTCCTCCGCGAACGCGGCGACGAGACCGCCGTCCGCGGCTGGGGCATCACCGTCAGCCAGATCACCGAGCGCTACGCCCGCGAGCGCCGCCTCAAAGACACCGACGGCGTCGTCGTCACCTCCGTCCGCTCCGGCTCACCCGCCGCCCTCGCCGAGCCGCCCCTTGGCTGGGGTGACGTCATCAAGGACATCGACGGCAAGCCCGTCACCAACATCAAGTCCTTCGTCGAGCAGTACCGGGCCATCATGACACCCGGCATCGCCAGCCCCGAGAAGATCCCCGAGAACCTGCTCCTGCGCACCGACCGTCGCGGCAAGGACCAGCTCACCATCCTCAAGCCGCGACCCAAGCCCGACTTCGACCCCACCCGCGAGGTCCCCAAGCCCTGGATCGGCGTCGCCATCCAGCCCGTCCTGCGCGACCTCGCACAGGTAATGAGCGAGCAGACCAGCTCAACCATCAGCCAGGGCTTCCGCATCACACGCGTCTACCCGCGCACCCTCGCCGCCGCCGCCGACCTCAAGGTCGGCGACATCATCACGGCGATCGGTGACACCAAGGTCTCTCCCCGCACCCTCAACGACTCCGGCCTCTTCCAACGCACGCTCCGCCAGCTCAAGAGCGACCAGAAAGAGACCACCCTCACCCTGATCCGCGACGGCAAGACCCTCACCGTCAACGTCCCCCTGGAGCGCACCCGCATCGGCCCCGAAGAGGCCCGCAAGCAGGACAACAAAGACTTCGAGCTCACCGTCCGCGAGCTCACCTTCTTCGACCGCGACGACTACGACTGGGACGATTCCATCAGCGGCGTGCTGGTCGAGGGCGCCGAGCCCAACGGCTGGGCCGGCCAGGGTGGCCTCTCCGGCGGAGACCTCATCATCCGCATCGACGACACACCCATCCCCGACCTCGAAACCTACCGCGCAACCTTGGAGGCCATCACCAAGGCCCAGCCGCAGCGCGTCACGTTCGTCGTCCTGCGCGGCGTCAACACGTCCTTCAAGTTCGTCGAGCCCGAGTGGAAACCCACCGTCGTCGAAGGCAACAAGTAGACGCACCGTCCACGCCCCCTTGCCCCCGCCACCCCCTCACAACCGTCCGTCTTGACCATCAACCAAGGAACACCATGCTCACACCGACACTCGCCCTCCTCGCCCTCTCGCTCACCGGCCCCGCCACCGTCTTGACCGGCGCCGAGACCGCCGCCGCCATCCCGGCCCAGCGCGCAGCCGAGCCCAACTTCGCGTCCATCGTCGCCGACCGTGCCCCCGCGATGGCCCTCATCAAGTTCATCATCACCTTCGATGCCGGCGGCCAGAGCCAGGACATCGAGGGCGAGGCGATGGCCCTGATGATCGACCCCAAGGGCCTGCTCGTCATGTCCGGCGCGGAGATCGGCCAGCGCAGGGGCATGAGCGCAAACCCCAAAGAGATCAAGGTCTGCATCGGTGACGACACCGAGGGCGTCCTCGCCAAGCTCATCGGCCGCGACAGCGACCTCGACCTCGCGTGGCTCCGCATCGAGACGCCCGCCGAGAAGGGGTACTCCTCGCTCGACCTCTCCAAGGCCGCCACGCCCAAGCTCGGCGACACCCTCGTCGGCCTCGACAAGATGGGCAAGTACTTCGACCACGCCGCCGTCGCCTTCACTACCATGGTCGGCGGCATCACCAAGAAGCCCCGCACACTCT
>JAUXUZ010000533.1 GCA_030680655.1 Phycisphaerales bacterium | reverse complement strand
GGGAAGTACTGGGACACCAAGACCCCGGGCGTCTACTCGTGCGCGGGGTGCGGCACGGTGCTGTTCACCAGCGGCGACAAGTTCGACAGCGGCTGCGGCTGGCCCAGCTTTGACAAGCTCGCGGCCGCCGGCGTCGTGCAGGAGCACCGGGACACGACCCACGGCATGGTGCGCACGGAGGTGACGTGCGCCCGCTGCGGCGGGCACCTGGGGCACCTGTTCGACGACGGCCCGACCGCGACGCGGATGCGCTACTGCATCAACAGCGCTTCGATTACGCTCGATCCGAACGAGGGCACGCAGGGCGAGCAGAAGCCGAAGTAGGCGGCACGCCGCTTACTGGCGGCTCTCGTGCCACTTGCCCAGCAACTCGGCCTCGCGCTCGGCAGAGAGGCCCGGGCGAGGCCTTGCGCGGCGGGCCTCCGGCAGCGTTGCCCACCACTTGAGGATGTCCGCACTGGTCTCCTTCACCGAGCGGAAGGTTGCCCCCAGCTCGATGCTCCGCATGCCGCTGCGGGAAGCGAAGCCGGCGTACTCGGGGTCGGCGCTTGGGACCCATGCCGGGAGGTCGGACCACGCCTGCACGCTGTTGGCGTTGATGAAGCTCAGCGGCACCCACGTCAACGAGCTCGGGGGGGCTCCGGCGGCCTTTGCCGCGGCAAGCACTTCTGCCAGCGTTGTTCCAAACACCATGCCGGGTGTGCCCAGCGCGTTGACCGGGCCGACGGCCTTCTTCTCGACCATGTTGACCAAGAGGCCCGCGACGTCGCGTGCGTCGACGAACGCGCACGGCTCCTCGGGGCCAACGGGTGACAGGACCTCTCCGCCGCGCATGGCGCGCAACGGCCAGTACGAGAACCGGCTGCTCCAGTCGCGGGGGCCGACGATCAGGCTTGGGCGCACCGAAGCCCAGCGTCCGGGCATCAGCTCGCTGAGGGCGACCTCGCACCCACGCTTCATCGGGCCGTAGGTCTTCTCATCTACGCCAGCCTCTTCAGGCCACGTGTCCCAAGTGGGAGCGCTCTCGTCCTGGTTCGGCTCCGCTTCGCTCTTGTACGCGTTGACAGAAGCCACCATCACGTAGTGAGATGCCGCGTCCTTCAGCAGCGCCGTCGAGGCGCGCATGTACTTCGGCACGTAGGCGCAGGTGTCGATCACCGCGTCCCACTTGCGTCCCTTGGCGATCTCGGCCTCCAGTGACTTGAAGTCGCGCTCGGACTTGGTCTTGCCCGCCGTGCCGCGGTCGCCGCGCAGTTTCTCCAGCTGCGGGAACAGCTCCGGGAAGGACTTGCCGCGGTTGAAGAGCGTGACGGTGTGGCCACGGGCGATGAGCCTGTCAACGGTGTGGGGACCAAGGAAGACGGTGCCGCCGAGGAACAGGACCTTGAGCGGCTTCTCTGCCTTTGGAACTGCGGCCGCCGGTTCGGGCGCGCTGCCGGGCGCGGGCTGCGGCTTCTGGGGCTGGTGCAGGGCGGCGAGCGCGGCCTGGGCACCTGCAGCTGCGGCGATCGATGTCGTAAGAAACGTGCGTCGTGTCAGGGGCATGTCGTGGTTCCTTGCCGGTTAGGATGCGCCGCAGGAGCCCATCTGGCACCCGGGCCCGTAGGGAGTCTACCTTGCTTGTCTCGCTCATTGTCCCGGCCCATGACGAAGCGAGGCTGATCGGTCGCACCGTTCAGCGCCTGCGCGATGCGGCCGACGGGGCGGGGCTGGAGTACGAGATCGTAGTGGCCGATGATGCGTCTGGGGACCAAACGGGCCACCTGGCCGGGCTTGCCGGCGCCCGCGTCGTCCGGCACGAGCGCCGCCAGATCGCCGCAACCAGAAACCTGGGGGCGAGCGCAGCGATCGGAGACACGCTGATCTTTGTGGATGCGGACACCTGGCCTAACTCGACGGCCCTGCGCCAGGCGGTCGAGGCGATCAGAGCGGGCGCGGTGGGGGGCGGGGCATCGATGGTGTTTGACGGACGGGTGCCGCTCTACGCAAGGGTGATCACACCGCTTGTCAACCTGGCTTTTCGGTTGAAGGGGCGTTCGGGGGGCGCGTTCTTCTTCTGCACGCGGGCGGCGCTCGCCGCGGCCGGCGGCTGGGACGAGTCGGTCTTCGCGGCGGAGGAGATCTACCTCGCGATCGCTCTGAAGAAACAGGGCCGATTCGTGGTCATCAAAGAGCGTGTGCTGACCTCTGGACGGAAGCTCCGTTCGCACGGCTTTGGTGAGCTTGCGCGGGTGCTGCTGGCGGCTGTGCGAAACCCGGACCTGCTGAAGTCGCGGGAAGCGCTTGGCGTGTGGTACGGGCCGCGGCGCCGAGACGATCCCGAGCACCACCCGGACTGACGCGCGAGGTCAGAAGCCGATGTTCGCCATCGGGTTTGTCGTGGTGGCGACCGCCGCCGAACCGATCTCCGGGCCCGCCGCGTTGCCGGCGGCGATGTTGTACCAGTCGTTGGCCGTCGTGACGGCGTTTCGGACGATCATGTTCCCGATGCCGACGACCCAGATGCCAACGTCGTCGCCGCCTGTGGTCATCTGGGAGACGTGGTTGTCGCTCACCAGGCAGTCGGTGCTGTCGACCTTGATGCCCGCGAACGCGCCGCTGCTTGTGCCGCAGGAGTTCACCGTGCAGTCCTTGATCGTGCAGCCTGCGCCGGTTGCGCGGATGCCGTTCTGGCCCGCGCCGAAGACGCGGCAGTTGCTGATCCGAGAGCGTGCGGTCGCGGTGATCCCGTCGGCCGAGCCGCCCTCGGCTGTGCACCCGGTGGCGACGCCGCCGCTCATGGCCAGGGGCGTGATGCCGCCGAGCGCGTAGGAGTTGGTGATCAGGCTCGGCCGGTCGAATCCGATCTGGGCGTTTGAGATCGCCTGGCATTCATTGATGACGCAGAACGGCGTGTCGAAGCCGTCAGCACCGTTCCCGCTGGCGGTGCACCCGCGGAGCATGCACAGGCCCTGCGTGGCGCTGAAGCCGCTGCCGGTGTTGCTCGACGACGTGCAGTTCTCTGCGGAGAAGACGGAGGTCATCAGAAGGCCCGTGAAGGTGTTGCTCCGGAAGTGGCATGAACGGGCGGAACCGTTGTTGACGATCGCTCCGGAACTTGTGCAGAACGAGACGGTCAGGTCGTCGAGCTTGATGCTGCCGTAGTTGAGCGGCATGTTCACGCCCGTGCGGCACTGCGTGATCGATCCGTTCCTGACGACGACCGTGCCGGACGTTGCGACCGTGTCGATGTTGATGCCGTCGCCGGCGGTCGCCCCGCCTGTGCCCTGGATCGTGAATCCGTTCAGGTCGATGGAGATGTTCGAGCCCTGAATCTCGATCGCCTTCTTGTTCGCGACGCCGACGATGTTGCCGGTCAGGTAGTAGGAGCCGGCCGCGGTAATCCGGAACTGGCTGTCGGCATCGCCGGGCGTGTTGATCGCGCTAATGGCGATGCGCGGCTCCAGCTCTGTCAGCGTTTTGCCCGTGCTGCCGACCGCGCCGGAGGGCGGGTTGAGGGGTCCTGCGGCGGCGGCTGCGCAGGCGGTGGCGGAGAGGATCAAGGTGGCCAGCGTTCGTTGCATAGCCAGAAGATTCCACATAGTGGCGAGAAGGCCGCGTTTCTCGGCAGCGGGATCGCCAGGAAATCACCAGAAGTGATTGAACTTTGCATGATGATTGATTCGACATATGTCGATCCCCGGGTATGGTACTACTTCCTTGTCTGAGCCCGTCACCTTGTCCGCCGGAGTCTTTGATGTCTAACCCTCGTCCCGACGCGTTCGCCGCAAAGGCGTCGCTTGTTTTCCACGACACCACCTACACCTACTACCGCCTCGCGGCGCTGGATGAGCGGAAGATCGGGCGTGGCGTGGCAAGGCTGCCCTATTCCATCCGCGTCGTGCTCGAGAGCATGCTGCGGAACGTTGACGGGTTCGTCGTCACCGCCGACGACGTCACGGGGTTCGCGTCGTACAACCCCAAGGCGCCGGCTAAGGGGGAGATCCCGTTCATGGTCGGGCGCGTGGTGCTGCAGGACTTCACAGGCGTTCCGTGCGTTGTTGACCTCGCGGCGATGCGCCACGCGATGAAGGAACTCGGCGGGGATCCGAGCTCCATCAACCCGCTGGTGCCGTGCGACCTGGTGATCGACCACAGCGTTCAGGTGGATGCGTTCGGCAGCACAACCGCCCTGACGATCAACAGCCAGAAGGAGTTTGAGCGCAACAACGAGCGGTACGAGTTCCTCAAGTGGGGGCAGCAGAGCCTCAACAACTTCCGTTGCGTTCCCCCCGCGACGGGCATCGTGCACCAGGTGAACCTTGAGTACCTCTCGCCGGGCGTGCTCACGCGGAAGGTCGGCAACGAGGTTGAGGTCTTTCCCGATTCGTGCGTCGGCACCGACAGCCACACGACGATGATCAACGGCATGGGCGTGGTCGGCTGGGGCGTCGGCGGCATCGAGGCCGAGGCGGTCATGCTCGGTCAGCCTTATTCGATGCTCCCGCCGGAGGTGGTCGGGTTCAAGCTCAGCGGCAAGCTCCCCGAGGGCACCACCGCGACCGACCTCGTGCTGACTGTGACGCAGATGCTGCGCAAGAAGGGCGTTGTGGACAAGTTCGTCGAGTTCTTCGGGCCCGGTATCGCGGCGCTGAGCGTGCCCGACCGTGCCACGATCGCCAACATGGCCCCCGAGTACGGCGCCACGATGGGGTTCTTCCCCGTTGACGACAAGACGATCGCGTACATGAAGTTCACCGGGCGGGCCGAGCAGGCTGAGCTCACAGAGGCGTACTGCAAGGCCAACATGCTGTGGTGGGACGCGACAACGCCCGACCCCGAGTTTACCGACACGATGGAGCTCGACCTCTCCACCGTGCAGCCGAGCCTCGCCGGACCGAAGCGGCCGCAGGACCGAGTAGAGCTCAAGAGCGTCAAAGGGGAGTTCCTTCGGAGTCTGGGCGCGGCGAATGGCAACACGTCGTTTGGGCTACCGGCCGAGAAGATCTTCGGCAACACCGGCACTTACTACCCTGGGGGGCTCGTTACTCCCGGCGTCGGCGGGACCAAGCTCACCCACGGCACGGTGGTTATCGCGGCCATCACCAGCTGCACCAACACCAGCAACCCTGATGTAATGATCGCTGCCGGCCTCGTAGCTCGCAAAGCGCACGCCAAAGGCCTCAGCCGTATGCCGTGGGTGAAGACCAGCCTCGCGCCCGGTTCGCGCGTCGTGACCGACTACCTCGATAAGAGCGGGCTCACTGCCGATCTTGAGGCGCTCGGCTTTCACACCGTGGGGTACGGCTGCACAACGTGCATCGGCAACAGCGGCCCTCTGCCGGAGGAGGTCGAGGCTTTTATCCGCGAAGGTGATCTGATCGCCGCCAGCGTGCTCAGCGGTAATCGCAACTTCGAGGGACGCGTCCACTCGATGGTGAAGGCGAACTTCCTTGCCAGCCCGCCGCTGGTGGTTGCCTACGCCATCGCGGGCAGTGTGGCGATCGATCTCACGACGGAACCGCTGGGGCTTGACGATGACGGCAAGCCCGTCTTCCTGAAAGACATCTGGCCGACGCAGCAAGAGGTGCTGGAGACAAAGGCAGCGTGCACGGGTCCGGAGCAGTTCCAGAAGCAGTACGCGCAGGTCTTCACGGCCAACTCAATGTGGAACGACGTAGCGGTCTCCAAGAGCAGCCTCTACAGCTGGAACGACAAGAGCACCTACATCCAGCGCCCCGGGTACTTTGACGGGATGGGTCAGAAAGTGAACGAAGGCCCGATGCCCCCGATCAGCGGCGCCCGTGTGCTCGTAAGCGTCGGCGACAGCGTGACAACCGACCACATCAGTCCAGCCGGCGACATCGCCGAGTCGTCTCCCGCGGGCGCGTACCTCAAGAGCCTCGGCGTGCCGCGGAGCATGTTCAACAGCTACGGGAGCCGACGCGGCAACGACCGCGTCATGACCCGCGGCACATTCGCAAACGTACGCATCAAGAATCAACTGGCTGTCGACAATGAGGGCAAGATCAAGGAAGGCTGGTGGACGCGCGACCATTCCAAGCTCGGCGGCGGCACGCTGGTACCGATCTACGACGCGAGCCTGAACTACAAGCGTGAGGGCACGCCGCTGCTGGTGCTGGCCGGCAAGGACTACGGCATGGGCTCAAGCCGCGACTGGGCGGCCAAGGGGACGATGCTCCTGGGCGTCAGGGCCGTGATCGCCGAGAGCTTTGAGCGCATCCACCGCAGCAACCTTGTGGGCATGGGTGTGCTCCCGCTGACGTACATCGACGGCCAGAACGCCGAGAGCCTCGGGCTCGACGGCACGGAGGTGTTCGATGTTCACCTGCCCGCGGAGTTCACTCCGCGGGGCGAGGTGAAGGTCGTGGCCACCCGGGCCGACAGCTCCAAGACGAGCTTTACGGTCCGCTGCCGGCTCGACAGCGCGGTCGAGATCTTCTACTACCGCAACGGTGGCATCCTGCACACGGTGCTCCGCAAGCTCCTGAACGAAGGGAAGAAGCCCGCGCCGGCGATGGCGAAGGCCTGAGGTCGCCTCAGAACCCCGTCCAGAAGTGAAGCAAGCCCGTCGCCTGAAGGTGGCGGGCTTGTTCGCTTCTTGCTGAGAGCAGGACGGTTCAGCGGTCCAGTGGAAGCCGGCGCGCCGTCTCGAGGAAGACGCGCACCTGCTCGCGCAACTCAATCATCGAGTCGCCCCCGAACTTCTCGCGGAGTGATGCGGCGATCTCGAAGGCCACCACCGCCTGCACCACCACGCTCGCCGCGCTCACGGCGCAGATATCCGAGCGTTCGTAGGCGCTCTGGGCGGGCTGCTTGGTGTTCAGGTCCAC
>JAUXUZ010000529.1 GCA_030680655.1 Phycisphaerales bacterium | reverse complement strand
GGTCGCCGAAGGCCGGCCCGACGTGCGACAGATCGGCGGACGCAACGATCAGCGTCTTGCCCGGCAGCGACGCGATGACATCCTTCATCGCGCTGACGAACGGCTCAAGGGCGACGCCCTTGCCGTCGTAACTCTCGCCGTTCTTCACCGCCGGGTCGTGCACCAGGGCGCCGAAGACCTTGGGGAACTTGCCGTTGGCGTCGGGCCCGAAGACGTGCTGGATCCACGGCACCTGCAGCTCGACTGAGTGCTCGCGCTCGTGATCGAAGCGGTGCTCAAAGAGTGCATCCCCCAGCTTTGCGCGCAGCCCCTGTGCCACATCGGTGTCGAGTTCGCACGTGCCCAGCGGCGTCTGGTACCCCTTGTCGCAGCCGCAGACGCCCGTCGAGCGTCCGAAGTGGTTGGTGCCCAGGATGATGACGCGGTCGGGCCGGTCCACGACGCGGAGGCGCCCGTAGATCGCCCCGTAGTTCACCCAGCCGCGCCCGTAGTCCAGGTGCGGCGCGATGATCGCCTTGGGCAACTCGTTGAGGGAAGGGTCCTGGGCGCTCTTGAGCGATTCGCGCACGAACTCGTCCATCGTCTCGCGCAGACGCTTGACGCCGTAGGTCTGCTTCTCTTCGTCGCCAGCCTCTTTGCTGAGCTTTTCGTTCTGCATGCCGTCGTGCACCAGCGCATCGATAAACGCGGCGGTCGAGGCGGGGGGGAGCACCGGCGAGGCGTCAAAGTCCGCCCGCATCCTGGCGATCATCGCCTCGAACGTCGGCCCGTCGATCATCCCCGCGTCGTCGAGCTGCGCGACGAGCTGCTCGACGAACGGTCGCGTCAGCCCCTTGCCAACCTGCTGCACGATCTGGTCCAGGTCCCGGGAGCCATCCATCAAGGGGAGGATGACCTGGACCGCCGGCACCACGACGCACATCTTGTCGGAGACCTGGCTGGCGTCGGAGAGCCCGAGCATGTTCACCTGCTCACCGTTTGGGCCCTGTGCCGGCACCGGGAACCCCCGAATCGGGCGGAGTCGGGGTTTTTGCTGATGCGCCGCCGATGGGTCAAACGGCGGCGGTGGTGTCTGCTCGGGGTTGAGTGGGGGCATAGGGGGGATGATAGTGGTCGGTCCGTTGCACGCCCTGCTTTGGCCGGTTTGGAGAGCAAAATTCGTCCCTGCGAACGATCACAACGCGCCGCCAACTGGCCCTGTGCAGCGCGCTCGCCTACTATCTTGGCCCTGCCCGGAGCGGCCCAAGCCCCGCGCCGTCGGAGACCACCCATGATCGACACCCTCAAAGCCGGACAGAACGTCAAGTGCACCGTCACCGCCATGCCCCGTGCGGCTGGTCGGACCAAGACCATCGAGCGCCTCATGCGCCTCGATCCGGTCAACAAAAAGGGCCTTGCGCGGGCCTATCACAAGCGTCAGTTGAACTGGCAGACCAAGAACCGCGGCAACCGCGACTGGGTCATGCGTCAGACCTGTGGCAAAATCGTCCGCGTCGTCAAAGGCGCATCGTGGACGATGCCGTTTGACTTCTGCATTGCGCCCGACCTCAAGTCGTGCGAGCAGTACCTCAAGATCGAAAACGCCTGAGGATCGGCCCAAGGGCCGAATTCGCTGGCCGAGTTGACCAAGACTCCCACGCGGCTCATGCTTACGGCATGAGCCGTGTTCTTTTTGCCGCAATGCTCGTCCTGACTGTTGGTTTCATGGTCGCCTGCAGCGGCAAGGACAAGCCAGCCGCAGCACCTGATACACGAGCCGGGCATGTACTGCCCGATCGGAAGCCCGACGCGACCTACGAAGTACGGGGCGAGATCGCCACGCTGCCCACTATAGGCGACAAACGCACCGAATTAAGGGTGCGACACGAAGCCATCGACGACTTCAAGAACCGCGATGGCGAGATGGTCGGCATGAACGCGATGACCATGGACTTTCCACCCGCCAAGGGCGTCGATCTTTCGAACCTGAAGAAGGGTGACAAGGTCAAACTGAAGTTCAGCGTCTGGTGGGGCAACTCCCCGGCTTGGCTGGTGGTGAAGATCGAGAAACTCTCGAGCGAAACGGAACTGACCTTCGGCAAGGCGAACCCGCCTGGAGCGAAGTAGCGAGTGCTCGGGTGGGGGTAGGCGCGGCCGAAGATTGGCCCGATTCCGGTGCTGGGGCTTGAAAATGGGGGGCAGAGTGGTTGAAATGGTCATCCCGTGGGTCCAGGCGGAATGAAGGGCGGCGTGCGCCGCCCGCGTCATATAGAAGGATCGGAACCCGGCGGCCGTGGCGACGTAACCTATTGACAGAACGGAGCTTGCGCTCTTGCGCGGCGGAGGGCTGATGGAGCCCGACGAGTCCGGCGCGAGCCGCGGGTTCTTGAAAACCGGTCCTTGGTGGGCCAATTGGAGCAGGCGATGGCAGGCAACGCAAGTTGGGGCGTCGAGATCGGTTCGGGCGCGCTCAAGGCCGTGAAACTCGTGCGCGACGGCGAGAGCGTCCGCGTGGACGACTTCGTGCTGATCCCGCACAAGCGCCCCCTCAGCGCGCCAGAGATCGACCCCAAGGAAGCGGCGCGTGTCGCCCTTGGAACCTTGATCAGCCAGCACGACCTTGGCAAGGCGACCGTGGCCATCAGCGTGCCCGGGGCGCAGAGCTTCGCGCGGTTCGCCAAACTTCCCCCCGTTGACAAGAAGAACCTGGTCGACATCGTCAAGTTCGAGGCGATGCAGCAGATCCCCTTCCCAATCGACGAGGTGCAGTGGGACTACCAGACGTTCGTCGCGCCCGATTCACCCGAGGTCGAGGTGGGCATCTTCGCCATCCGCACCGAGAGCGTGAGCGAGGTGCTCCACGGCTGGCACGACGTCGGCGTCACGCCCGACATCCTCACGCTCAGCCCGCTGGCGGCGTACAACGCCGTCGCGTGGGACCAACTCTTCGGTGAGAACACCCCCGGCACGGTGATCCTGGACATCGGCACCACCAGCAGCGACCTGATCGTCGCCGAGGCCGGCCGG
>JAUXUZ010000528.1 GCA_030680655.1 Phycisphaerales bacterium | reverse complement strand
GGCGCGGGCGAGCAGGCCCGACTCTCTGATGCGCAGGCCGTACATGCGGCCGACGTCGCGCTGCTTGTAGTCAGAAAGGGTCACGATGCGGTCGATGCCCGCCGCGCCGCACCACTTCTTCTGCGTCATCGGCAGGTCCATCGAGACGGTGATGACGACGACGTTCGCACCCAGGGCCGACGCCCGCTCGTTGAACGTGCGCGTCTCCTTGTCGCAGACGGCCGTCTCGAGCGAGGGGACGGTGGAGAGGATGACGGCCTTGCCGCGGTAGTCGCTGAGGCGCTTGTCGGTCATGTCGTTGGCGACGGCGGTGAAGTCGGGGGCGGTCTGGCCGACCTTCACGCCTGCGCCTTCGAGTGTCAGCGGCTTGCCCTTGAGCGTGACGAGTTCGGTGCGCGTCGTGACCGATGAGGTCGTTGCGCAGGCGCCAAGGAGAAGGCAGGAAACCGTGGCGGCGAGGAGGGTCTTCACGGTGTGGCTCCGAAGGGGGGAGGGGGTGTTGCGGAGCATATGGAAGCAGTTCGCCCGATGCCGTGTATGCTCCCGTTGATGCCCACACTGCACACGCTGCGGCCCGACCGGCCGAACCTGCACGCCCACTTCTCGCGCGATGCGCGGCCCGTGCTGACGGTTGAGAGTGGAGACAGCGTCTCGCTGAGCACGCCGGATGTGGGGTGGGGGCTGGAGCCCCCCACTTCGACCACCGCTCCGCGGCGGAAGGTTGAGCCGCGCGATCCGGCGAGGGACAACGGCCCGTGCATGGTCGGGCCGATCGCGGTGAACGGGGCGGAGCCGGGGGATGTGCTGGAGGTGGTGATCGAGCGGGTGCGTCCGTGCGCGTGGGGGTGGACGTACGCGGGCGGGTCGATGGTGAGCGCGGCGTACAACCGCGGGCTGGGGATCGGCGATGCGCCGCTGACGCTGCTGCGCTGGACGCTCGACGGCGACCGGCGCACCACGACCAGCGACAAGGGAGACACGGTGCCGGTGCGGGCGTTTATGGGGACGCTGGGCCTCTCGTCAGATGAAGCGCACGCCAGCGGCTGGGTGCCGCGGGTGTGCGGCGGGAACATGGACTGCCCGGAGCTTGTGGAAGGATCGACACTGCTGCTGCCGGTAAAGGTGCGCGGCGGGCTGCTGTCAACTGGCGACGGTCACGCGGCGCAGGGAGAGGGAGAGCTGAGCGGGACGGCGATCGAGTGCGCGATAGAGGAGGTTCGCCTGCGGCTGACGGTGCAGAAGCGCGTGTCGATCGCGGGGCCGCGGATCAAGACGGCGGACGGAGCGTGGGTGACGCTTGGGTTTGGCGAGACGCTGGACCTGGCGGCGGAGCGGGCGGTGTCGGGGATGCTGGATGTGATGGTGGAGGAGACGGGGCGGGAGCGGGCGGAGTTGCTGGCGCTGGCGAGTGCGCGGGTGTCGGTGCGGGTGACGCAGATGGTGAACCCGCTGCGCGGGGTGCACGCGGTGTGGAGGCCTTGAGGGCCATTGGGTGCCCTGCAGGCTTGAACTGCAGCAGGGGTGGGGGTGGTGGATCGCGGCGTTGTGAGCGCGTGGTTACGAACACCGGCCGCACATGGAACGGTCGTTTGGCCGATTGTGGCGCACCAGCGTGGGCTGCTGAGGGCGGGCAGCGGAGTGTTGTGAATACTGCAATTCGGAGGGATTTCAGTTTGCGACCTGCGCGTAGTCGGTTAAGCTCGGCCGAGCCAGCCAGGAGACTGCACCATGCGGCACACAATCGCATCGACCTTGCGGAGCCCCACCCGGACACTCCTGCTCGCGGCCGCGGCGTGCCTGCTCGGGGCGGCGACAGCGCACGCGGACATCACGTTTGCGCGGCGGGGCAACCTTGAGACGCAGGTGATCATCACGGGCAAGTTCCCCAACACCGATTACCGCATCTATCACTCCAACCTGCCCAGCGGCGGCGGCGGGTACACGCGCACCGGGCACATCATCCGCACCGGGCCAGATAACGGCTCACCGACGGGCAGCGGGTCGATCACCATCCGCCACTCCGATTCGGAACCGGTGCGCGCCGGTCACCACCTTCAGCTGGGTGATGCGAACAACCCCAACGCGCCAAACGACCAGCACCCCAGCGGCGTGCCGATCGAGTTTCCCGCGCCGGACCCGCGGAGCCCCGTGGTGCCCGGGGCGAACCCGCCCGAGCCGATCGTGCTCCGGCAGGCCATGCAGGCGCCCGGTGTCATGGTGATCGAGACCTGGGACCCGGGCACGGTCTACCAGTTGGTGCTCGACCCCGCGGAGGCGTCGTGGATCAACGCGGGGTGCGCCGTCAGCGGCACCGGCGACTTGCAGGTGCAGCTGCTTCAGTGCACAGCGCAGAACATCGTCTTTCAGATCATGAGCGAACCGACGATGTTCCCGCCCAACGATGTGGTGATCACGGGCGTTGGCGTGCAGGTGCAGGGCCAGCCGTGCGGGCCGGGCGTTGGCCTCCGTCTCGGGTTCACGGGAACGTCGAGCGTCTTTCTCAACGGTCAGTTCCAGACGCAGATCGTGGGGAACGGCGTCTTTGACCTCACGCGGCTGCCGGTGAGTGGGCCGGCGGATGTCGGGCGGCAGGGGGGCGTTGCCGGGCGCGACGGACGCTACGACAACAACGACTTCATCGCGTTCATCGACATGTTCTTCGCGGAGAACCCGGGCGCCGACCGCGGCGCGCAGGGTGGCGTCCCCGGCATGGATGGGCAGTTTGACAACAACGACTTCATTGTGTTCATCGATCAGTTCTTCGCGGGTGCGAACTGCTGAGGCCGGCTTGCCGCGGGCTACTTCTTCATCGAGGCCATGTCGATAACGAAGCGGTACTTGACGTCGCTCTTGAGCATGCGCTCGAAGGCCTCGTTGATCTGCTGGACGGGGATCACCTCGACCTGGGCGGCGATCTTGTGCTTGGCGCAGAAGTCGAGCATCTGCTGCGTCTGGGCGATGCCGCCGATGAGCGAGCCGGCGATGCTGCGGCGTCGGAAGATCATGGGGAAGACCATCAGCGGGGGGTGAGGCGTGGCGGGCGCGCCGACCAGGACCATCGTGCCGTCGCGCTTGAGCATGTTCATGAACGGGTTGAGGTCGTGGGGCGCGGAGACGGTGTTGAGGATCAAGTCGAAGCGGTTGGCCTGGGCGTCCATCTGCTTCTCGTCACGTGAGACGACCACCTCGTGAGCGCCGAGCTCTTTGCCGTCTTCGACCTTGTTTGCGCTGGTGGTGAACAAGACGGTGTGCGCGCCCAGCGCGCGTGAGAACTGCACACCCATGTGACCCAGCCCGCCGAGCCCGACGATGCCGACGGTGCGCCCGGGCGCTGCGCCCCAGTGCTTCAGCGGTGAGTAGGTGGTGATGCCGGCGCACAGCAGCGGCGCGGCGGCGGCGGGGTCGAGTCCTTCGGGGATGCGCAGCACGAACGACTCGGTGACAGTGATCGACGTCGAGTAGCCGCCGTGGGTGATCTCCGCGCCGCCGGGAATCTTGTCGGGCGAGCCGTAGGTGAGCGTGAAGCCGTTGTCGCAGAGCTGCTCGTTGCCGTCCTTGCAGGAGGGGCAGGTTCGGCACGAGTCGACCATGCAGCCGACGGCGGCGAGGTCACCGACCTTGAACTTTGAGACCTTGGCGCCCACGCGGGTGACGCGCCCGACGATCTCGTGACCGGGGACGCAGGGGTAGGGCGTCATGTTCCACTCGTTGCGGGCCATGTGCAGGTCAGAGTGGCAGACGCCGCAGTGGCTGATCTCGATCTCGACATCGGTCGGGAGCGGGTCGCGGCGTTGGATGGCCATGGGCGCCAGGGGTGAGGTGGCGGACTGGGCGGCGTATGAGGAGGCGCTGGGCATGGTCGAAGCATACCGGCGGATCGGGAGGGGCGATGCGAACGTGAATGTGAACGTGAAGAAAGGCGGGCCGCGGAGGGGGGAGGGGGGGCGGCGGGCGAGGGATGGCGGGCGGGGGACGGCACGCACAGAGGTGGCCGATAAGCGTGAATGAACAAGCGTTCATGGAATTGCCTTGACAAACCCTGACCACGATGTACCTTTGATGCGTACACGTTCCGCACATCCGCCCGCCCCTACCGGGGTGGGCACCGAGGAGAGAGAGCAATGAACCGATCTATCTGCGCGTTTGTTCCCACTGTGGCCGCGGCCTTGCTTGTCGCGTGCGGGTCCGCCGCCCACGCGGCGACGTTTTCGCTGACGGCCGTCACGAACACGACGCCCAACTTCGCCGGGCCGATCCTCATCAACGGCACCGTGACGATGGGC
>JAUXUZ010000513.1 GCA_030680655.1 Phycisphaerales bacterium | reverse complement strand
CCGGCCTTGAAGTGCTCGAGGGCCTCGGGCGACTTGAACACGATGATCTCTGTGTAGGACTGCGCCCCAAGCGCCAGCCCGATCGAGGCCTGAACGAGGTCGCAGTACCCCGCCAACGCCCCGTTCTCGTAGAGAACGCCCTTGCCGTACGCGCCGCCGATGGCGATCGCGGCCTTGCCGATCGTGGGGAACACGGCGTAGGTGTCCGCCGCGCCGAGGATCGTCGCCATCGACGGATCGGCCGACTTGGCCCTGGCGACCGCGGCGTCGGCTGAAGTCACAAGGGCGTCGCGTTCACTCTGCAGGGCCGGGGCGGTGGCACAGGCACCCAGGGCGGTGCAGGCGAGCAGGGCGAGGGCGATACGGGCGAGGCTGCCGGAGCGGATAGACATGGGGTCTCCTTGCTGAAGCGGCCGGGCGTGGCCTGACCCGAGCGATGCTATCCCGCGGTGCGATCAACGTCACGTGATCCGACCGAAGAGACGCGGACGCTTGTCACTCTTCGTCGAACCCCGCCGCGACGAGGGCGGTGAGCCGAGCGATCGCGGCCTCGGCGTCTTCCCCGTCGGCGACAAGCTCAAGCTGCGTGCCCTGCGTGGCCGCGAGCAGCATCATCATCATGATGCTCTTGCCGTCAACCTCCTGATCGTCACGCTTGACCGTGACGACCGACTGGAAGAGGTTCGCGGCGTCAACGAACACCATCGCCGGGCGGGCGTGCAGCCCGAGCCGGTTGACGATGGTCACGATGGCGCGGCAGGTGGGCATGCTGGAAAGACCGGGCGGTTGAAGATGATTCGAAGAACGAAGCGGGCGGCGCGGACGACCCCTTGCGTAGCCGGACACCCGTCGCCGACGCCCTCACTTACACGTGCTGGGCGTCGATCTCCTCCAGGAGCGCCTTGACCTCGTCGGGCGTCGAGGCCTGGCGGAGGAGTCGGCGGAACGTCTCCTGGGAGAGGACCTTGAAGACCGCCTCCATCGCCTGAAGATGCTCCTCGGGCTTGTCGTCGGGCGAGAGCAGGAGGACGACGCTGTAGACCGGCTGAAGATCGATGCTCGCGAAATCGAGCCCAGTCGGCGAGAGGCCCACCGCTGCGCACACGCGTCGCACGCTCTTGTGCTTCGCGTGGGGGACCGCGATGCCGGCTCCGAACCCGGTGGTGCTCTTGCGCTCTCGCTCCAGGAGGATCGCGATCAGTTCTTCCCGCGCCTCCTGGCGCGCCGAACCGGCGGCGATCAGCGCATCGATCAGCTCGACGACGGCCGCGTCGCGGTCCTTGGCGTTCAGGTTGGCGATGATCGCCCCGGAAGAGACGATCTCGGTGAGTTTCATCGCAGGGAACCTCGCTTTGTCTCGGGTGCCGCTGAAGGGTCGGGGAGGAGAACGATCACTGGATCGGGTCAGTGGGCGTGGTGCTTGCCCGTCTTGAGTTGTTCCTTGAAGGCAACGATCTGGCGGTCAACCTTGCTGATGGAATCGTCGATCGCGGCGTACAGGTCGGCGTGGTCGGCCTTCCCGATGAAGTCCGCGTGCTTCTCAACGTCGCAGTTCACCTCGGCGACGAACCCCTTGCCGTGGGGCTGCTGCTCGACGCGCACGGTGATCTGCTGGATCCCGTCAAAGTGCTTAACCAGCTTGGCGCACTTGCCTTCGGTGTAGGTCTTGATGGCCTCGGTCACGTCCATGTGCTTGCCGACAACGAGGATGAGCATGCTGGGTGGTCTTCCGTGAATAAGGGCACGTGCGCCAGGGGATGAAAGAGGACCGAACACAAGCCGGACAGTGCAAAGCCGCGCCCGGGAGGGAGTGTATGGAGCGGACGCGGCGGAGGGGAGCAGCCGGCCGACGAAACGCCAAGCCACAGAATCCGGCTCGGGCACTGACAAGAGGCCAGGCCGTTGATGCGAGGCCACTTCTGCTCCCGCGCCCAGCACCGCGCCGATACTTGAGCCCAGATGCTCAAACCCGGTCACGTTGTTGCGCTTTCGGTCCTCGGCCTGCTCTGCCTGGGCGTGGTGATGGTCAACAGCTCGCTGATGGACGTCGGCCGCCCGGTCTCAATTCAAAGCGTGCTGACCAGCCGGTCGAGCGTGTACGCCGTCCTTGCCGTACTCGCGATGATCCTGACGGCGCGGCTTCCGCTTCTGCGGCTCGCCCCGGGGGTCAACAACCCGGTTGCGACCGGTCCGATCGACGATCGCTGGGGAGGGTGGACGCTCAAGCCGCTGTGGATCGGTGCCGGCCTTGTCATCTGCTGCCTGCTGCTTGTGTACATCCCCGGCTTTGGGCGGCACGTTAACGGCGCAAACCGCTGGTTGAACGTGCCTATTCCCGGCATGCGGGAACTCTCCGTTCAACCCTCTGAGATCGCCAAGTGGGCGATGATCGGGCTCGTCGCATGGTACTGCTGGCGGATCGGGAGCGGACAGGGCGGGCGCGAACGCATCAGCGACCTCTGGAAGGGTGTCGTACCCGGGCTGGCGGCCGTGGCGATCGTGTGCGCCGTCATTGTCAAAGAAGACCTTGGGACCGCCGTGCTGATCGTGCTGGTGGCCGCCACGATGTTCATGGCCGCCGGGGCGAAGATCTGGCACTTTGCGGCGGCGATCCCGGTCGGCGCGCTGGCCTTTGTCGCCGCGGTGATCACGAGCCCCTACCGCCTTGAGCGGATCACCTCGTTCATCAACCCCTACCTCTACCCGCAGGGCAAGGGGTACCACATGATCCAGTCGATGGTCGCGGTGAGCAGCGGTGAGGGGTTTGGGCGCGGTCTAGGCAACGGGCTGAACAAGTTCGGCTACCTGCCCGAGACCGAGACGGACTTCATCTTCGCCAACATCTGCGAGGAGATGGGGATTCCCGGCGCACTCCTGGTCGCGGTGCTCTATGGCGCCATCGTGTGGGCCGGGCTCTCGATCGTGAGCCGGCAGAAGCCGCTGATCCTGAAACTGATCGGGCTCGGTGTGGTCTCGACCGTTGGCCTGCAGGCGGTGATCAACATGGCGGTGGTAACGGGCATGGCGCCGACAAAGGGGATCGCGCTGCCGCTGCTCTCCTCAGGCGGCACGGGATGGATCCTGACGGCGGCTTCGCTTGGCCTGCTGATCAACATGGACCGCATCGCATCGACCTTCGCCGCCAGTACAGGCACGGAGAGCACAGCGGAGCAACCGCAGGAAACCACCGCCAACACGACGGACCGGGCCGACCGGGCAATGGCCGCTGGCGCGTGCGAGCCGCTTTCTGTCTGAGGCGTGCGCATGCCATCTACTGACATCCCCCCACCCGCGCCAACCGCAACAACACCCACGTTCATCTTCGCCGGCGGCGGCACAGGCGGGCACCTCTACCCGGGCCTGGCGATCGCCGAAAAGCTCCGGGCCATTTTGCCCAACGCGAAGGTACTCTTTCTCTGCTCCGACCGCGACATCGACCGGCGGGTGCTGGAGGCGGAGGGCGTCGCCTTTACCGCGCTTTCGGCCAAACCGGCCGGTGTGCGCCCCCGGGCACTCTGGAAGTTCATCAGCAACTGGCCGGGATCGGTGCGCGCAGCGCGCGGCGCAATCCGTGCTGCTCGCAGCGAGGGTGGAGCGGTGCGGATGGTCGCGCTGGGCGGCTTTGTCGCGGCTCCCGCGGTGCAGGCCGCACGCGTTGAGCGTGTGCCGGTCACGCTTGTCAATATCGACGCCACCCCGGGCAAGGCGAACAACTGGATTGCCCGGCGCTGCACCGGCGTGGCGTTTACGACCTACGCGGACGCCGCCCATCCCGCGTGGCAACTGATCAGCCCGATCGTGCGGGCGGCCGCTGCGGCACCCGGCAACAAGGGAGCGTGCCGACGCGCACTGGGGATCGACGAGCATCGTCCTGTGCTGATGGTCACGGGCGGGAGCCTCGGCGCAACGTCGATCAACACGCTCATGGTGGCGATCGCCCAGTCGCATCCCGACTCGTTCACCGACCGCCGGTGGCAGGTGATTCACCAGTGCGGAAACGACGGCGCGGATGAACTGATTGGCGCGTACGCAAACGCGGGCATTCAGGCGGTGGTCACGCCGTTCACCAGGCAGATGGGTCTTTGGTGGGGCGCGGCTGACCTGGCGGTCTCGCGGGCGGGAGCGGGGGGCGTCGCGGAGGCCTGGTGCAATCGTGTGCCTTGCGTCTTCCTGCCCTATCCGTATCACGCCGACAACCACCAGCAGCACAACACACGTCCGTTGGTCGAGCGGGGCGCAGCCGTGGTCTGCACCGATCGCATCGACGCAGGCGCCAACCTCGCGGAGGCGGGGCGGGTAATCGAGGGGCTGCTGCTCGACCCAAACCGCCTGGCCGACCTCGCCAGCAGGGCTGCCGGGCTGCCTCCAGCCGACGGGGCGGAGGTTGTTGCCCGGTTTCTTGCACAGAATGAGGCCTGAGGTCCGGTAATACCCCACCATCGTCCGAACTTTGAGGTAGACTTTGCGCGTAGGTCAGACGACCGGTAACTTCCTTCCTCGAAGGGCGTGGTATGGGCGCGCGCAGCGAATCCGACAGCAGGCAGCAGGCAACGCCTAGGGCTGTCGTATGGATGGCGCGCGCTGCCGGTGCGGATGCGGCCGCCTCGCTGCTGGAGAGCCTGCGGAAGCGCGGTGTAGAACCACTTGTGGTCGAGAGCGACCTCTGGGCCATGGCCCACGCGTGCGTGATGGGCGCGGGGACGCTGCTGGTGATGTGCGAGCCGCAGCGCCTGACCGGCGCAGCGCAGCTTGCGCTCGCCCTGCGGAAGTACGCGCCGGGCGTGGTGGTGTACGCCTACGAGCCGGGGGGTGCGCAGGTCCTTCGCATGGTGGAGGACCAGGACCTTGTGAACTGGGGCGCCCCCGAGCGGCCCGCGCCAGAGCCCAGGCCGGCGCCCGCGCGGGCGATCGGCAAGCCGCACCTGCGACTGACCGGTGACGATGCGCCGCGCCCGATCGGGCCGAGTCTGCCTATCACTGAGCACACGTCGTCGGCCTCTGATGTACTCAGCGCCGACGAACTGGCGATGTTGCTCGGCCGGAACGGGCCAAAGGGTTTCGACGGGGACGGGAACGCGAAGGGAGATCAGCGTTGAGTCAGGTGCAGGAGGCGTCACTACGTGTCATTCTGGCGGGGCGGACGGGGCTTGACGCCACGCTGCGCCGCGACCCGGCGATCGAACTGCTTCGCGTCAAGACGCCGGTGGAGCTCGTCGGAGAGTTGAGCCAGCCGATCGACGATCAGTCCCCCGCCGACGCGGTGGTGATCATCGGGCCGGAGGTCGAGTCGATGGTGGACGCCGCCGACATGGTCGGTTCGCTGCGGATGATCTGCCCGCGCGTCCGCGTGATCGTGAGCACCGCGACTGCGCCGAGCCAGCACGGCTTTGACGGCGTGATCCGTCCCGAGGCTTCCGCGGAGTCGCTGCGTGAGTTGCTGCGCCGTCTGCCCGCCGTCGCGGGGACGAACGGCCGCAACGGTGCGAACGAAGGCCCCGCCTACCGGCAGGCAACGCCCGGGCTGATGCTCGACACTGAGGGCGGCGCGGTCCCCCAGGGGTTCATCGTCGGCAGCGCGATCCCGCCACAGGTTCGCGCCCCTCACGCGAGTACACCCGCGCGTGCACAGGCCGCCCCGGAGCAGCCGGCCGCGACCCGTCCGGTGGTCGTCGTGACGCCCGCGGCTCGCCAGCCGATTGTGCCGCGTCCGATTGGCTCAGCGGTCCGCATGAACGAAGTTGGTGCTGGCGGTGAAGGCCCGGCGGGCCGCCCGACCGAGGCACCGGCGGACCTGCTCGGCGACCCGATCGCCCTTGACCTGCAGGGCATGGCGCTCGATTCGGTAGAGGGCCCGATCGACGTCCCGCTGCGTTCGACGATCGACGATCGGGATGTGCTGGTGCAGGTAACGGCGGGGCGCAACCCGCTGCCGGCGGCGGTCGCGCTGCTGAGGCACCGGATGGCCGCTCCCGACGTGAGCTTCCTTGCGTCCGCCGGTGCGGCAACACACACGCCCGCGGGAGCGCCGGTGAGAGTGGGCGACGAGGTGGTCGGGCACCTGACGAGCTCGACCGCTCGGCCCGACCAGCTCGCCGACGGCGCTTCGTGGCTCGGCGGCTGGCTGGTGCTGCGCCAGGCGCACGCGCAGGCCTGCCGCAGCGCGCTGACTGACGCACTCACCGGCGCGTACAACCGAAGGTTCTTCGACCGATTCCTCCCCGCGGCGATGGAGCAGGCCGGGCGGAAGCGCCACGACCTCTCGGTGCTGATGCTCGATGTTGACAACTTCAAGACGTTTAACGACCGCTACGGGCACGCGGCGGGGGACCAGATTCTGACCGAGACGGTTCGCCTGCTGCGTTCGCTTGTTCGCAACGAGGACCGCGTCTGCCGGATCGGCGGCGATGAGTTCGCCGTGGTGTTCTTCGAGCCGCACGGGCCACGGGCGCCCGGCAGCAAGCACCCGACGACGGCGCAGGGCGCCGCCGCTCGGTTCCAGGCGGCGATCGAGTCGCACCGGTTCCCCCGCCTTGGGCCAGAAGCGGTCGGACGTCTGACGATCAGCGGCGGCCTGGCGACGTTCCCGTGGGACGGCCTGACCCCAGAGCGGGTGCTGGCCGTGGCCGATGGAGCGCTGCTGGAAGCCAAGCGGCACGGCAAGAACTCGATCGTGATCGGCTGAGCGTCCAACGGGCCCCCCACCGTCCCTCACGAACCCGTAGGATGCCCCGATGCACCGCTACGACCTCATCGCCGTCGACCTGGACGGCACACTGATCGGACCGGACGGTTCGATCCATCCCCGCAATATTGAGATGATCCGCGCCGCCCATGCGGCGGGGATCTGCGTCACGCTCTGCACCGGTCGGGCGTTGATCGAGACGACACCAACGGTTGAGCGGATCGGGAGCGTCGACCCTGTCATCGTCAGCGGCGGCGCGATGGTGGCCTGTCCACTCACCGGCGGCACGCTCGAGCGGTTCGCCCTCGACGAGTTGATCGTCGGCGAGGCGGTCGAGCACCTGCAGTCGCACAACCACCCGGCGCTGCTGCTGAAAGACCCCGCCGTGACCGGCTACGACTACCTGATCGTCGCGCCCAACGGCCCGGGCACGATCGACCGGGCGAGCAGCTGGTGGTTCGAGCGGATGAAGGTACGGACGCGCCACGTCACGCACGTCAAGGACGACCCGCACCCGCGCGACACCGTTCGCGTGGGCGCATACCTGGCGAACCGGCCGATCGATTCGCTGGCGACGACGTTGCGGGCAAGGTTCGACGGGCGCTCCCAGATCCAGCACTTCAAGGGCGTGCTCCTGCCCGACGAGCGCCGCGACCAGGGGATCGAGAGCGTGCACATCGTCGAGCTGTTTCATCACCACGCCGACAAGTGGATGGCGCTGCAGCGACTCGCCCAGCGCATGAACGTGCCTCCGGAGCGTGTCGCGGCCATCGGCGACCAGCACAACGACCTGACCATGATCGAGGGTGCGGCGCTGGGGATCGCGATGGGAAACGCAACGCCCGAGGTGGCCGCGGTGAGCAAGCGGACGACCCTGCGGAGCGAAGAGGGTGGCGTGGGGCACGCGCTGGAGCAGATCCTCGATGGGGTGTGGTAGGCTCCACTCACCAGGGCGTCATGGACCCCGGCCATCCCGGCCTGCGAAGGTCGGGCGACGGTCCAACAATGACCCGTGCAGACGCTCGCGCAGATCAAAGCGATGCTTGAAGAACGCGGGCTTCACCCGCGCCACGCACTGGGCCAGAACTTCCTGATCGACAAGAACCTGCTCGGCAAGCTGCTCGACGCCGCCGAGGTCAAGCCCGGCGAGCTCGTGCTCGAGGTCGGCCCGGGGACGGGCACATTGACCGAAGCGCTGCTGGAGCGTGGGTGCAACGTCGTTGCGTGCGAGCTGGACGACTCGCTCGCGGCGATGCTGGGTGAACGGATGCCCGCGATGGGTTACGGCGGTGGCGAGCGGTTCCGCCTGGTGCAGGGTGACTGCCTCGACAAGGGCAAGGTGCTGAACAAAACGGCCGCCGCGGCGATCGGCGATACGCCGTTCAAGCTGGTCGCCAACCTCCCCTACGGCGCGGCAACGCCCCTGATGCTGAACCTGCTGATCGATCACCCGCGGTGCTCGTCGCAGGCGGTGACGATCCAGAAGGAGGTCGCCCAGCGGATGGGCGCGCGGCCTGCGTGCAAGGAGTACGGCCTGCTGAGCGTGGTGACGCAGGCGCTGGGGACGGTCGAGACGGTGGCGTCGCTGCCGCCCGAGTGCTTCTGGCCCCGGCCGGAGGTGACCAGCGCGATGGTCGTTGTGCGACGCCGCCCCGACCCGCTGACGCGCGACGGCGCGGGCCTGGCGGCGCTGTGCCAGCGCGCGTTCTCGAAGCGCCGGAAGCAGCTCGGTTCGATCCTCGGACGCGACCACCCGCTGCCCCCGGGCGTGTCCGCCACGCAGAGGCCGGAGGAGCTCTCGCCTCAGGCCTTTGTACAGCTGCTGGAGCTGATCGAGGCTGAGCCGGCCTGATCGTTTTCGGTGGCGGCATTGGCACTCGCTGCGGCGGGTGGTATGCTCCCAGCGTGGCCGGAGAGTCTGCCGGACATCACGCCGCACCCCCGCCGTCGCGCGGGCACACGCCGCTGGCGCAAGCGCTCGCCCCGGCGCTGGTGCGCGAGTGCGGCGGCGATGGGCGCCTCAGCAACCTGACGTGGTTCCGCTCTGACCAGCAGCGTGGAGGGGGGACGACCGCATCGGCGGTGCTCCGCGGTGACGACGGACGCGAAGCGCCCGTGATCGTCAAGCTGCCGGTGGGCTATCAGGAATGGAAGTGGACGACGCGCCTCGCGGCGCTGCAAGAGCAAGACGAGCGACCGGTGACGCCAAGGGTGCTCAAGTGCGGCCTGGAGCTCGGCGGGCACGACCTGGCGTGGCTCGTGATCGAGCGGCTGCCCGGCAAGACCATCGGCAACTCGATGGACGAGGGGACCGTGCGGGGGGTGCTTGAGGCGTGCGCAAGGCTCCAGCAGCTGTGCCCGCAGGTCGAGGACGCCTCGGCGCGGCAGCCCCGACGGACCGACTGGGAAATGATGATGCGCCGGTCACGTGATGCGCTGCACCGCGGAACGGTGCTCTCGCCACACGACGCCCAGGTCTGGAACAACGAGCTGAAGGCCGTGCACCGGGTGCTCCCCGCCCTGCTGGCCCGCTGGGAGGCTCGATCCAAGGTGGACTGGTGCCACGGCGATCTGCACGGCGGAAACGCGGTGCGCGACGAGCACGGGCGCGTCGTGCTGATCGACCTGGCGCTGGTGCACGCGGGGCACTGGATCGAAGACTCGCTGTACTTTGAGCGCGTGTACTGGGGCAACCCGGGGGCGATGTGCGGCGTGAACCCGTTGAAAGAGCTGGCGCTGCACCGGCGCGAACTCGGGCTCAACTGCGAGGGCGACTACGGGCGGCTGGCGGCGGTGAGGCGCGTGCTGACGGCCTCGTGCGCACCGGCGCTGATCGAGCGGGAAGGGAACAAGGCCTACCTGGATGCGGCGCTGGAGATCATCCGCAAGAACCTGGCCATGGCCTCGCACTGACGGCGCAGACCCCCTCAATCCCCGTTGGTTATCGGCACGATTGGTCGCCCCGGGGCCGGGCGTGTTGTATGTTGAACAAGCTGCCGATGGCGTCGCCAACTCTCATCACCGTGCTGCTGCTTGGATCGACCGCCGGATGGGCGGCCGCTTCGGTCATCCGTGACGATGCGGGCGATGCCGCCGCGCGGGCGTTGGCAGCGCAACCCGCGTTCGCCGGCTCCGTCCGGCTCTCGATCGCGGGGGGGATCGGCTCGGGCACGCTGATCGCGCCGGGCTGGGTGCTCACGGCGGCCCACGTCGTGACCGGCAGTGGCGGGGCGCCGCTCTCGCTTGCGTCGATCTCTGTCTCGATCAACGGCGAGAGCCGCGGCGTCACGGCGATCGCGGTCCACCCGGGCTGGACGGGCAGCAACTTCACGGCGGGCACAGACCTTGCGCTGGTGCAACTGACCGCACCTGTGACGTCGGTCACACCCGCTGCGCGCTTGAGCGGGGCGGTGCCGCTCGGCTCGGAGCTTGTGCTGACCGGGTACGGCGCGTTCGGTTTCGGCTCAATCGGCCTGATCGATCCGCCCGGGACGCTCCGTGCCGTTACCAACACGTTCGACGCTCCTGCCTCGTCGGTCTACCCGTCGTGGTCCTCATCGCTGGCGTTGATGGACTTTGATGCGCCGGCCACCAGCGTCTTCAACCGCTTTGGAAGCACCGATGCGACGGCCATGGAGGGCTCTCCGGCGACCGGCGACAGCGGCGGTGGCTCGTTCGTGCTGATGGGGGGCTCGTGGCTGCTCGCGGGTGTGCACTCGTTTACGTTCACAACCGGTGCCGGGGCGGCCGCGCCGTTTGGCTACGGAACGGGCGCGGCGGATGTGCTGATCGGCGGCGCCCATGCCGCGTGGATTGACAGCGTGATCCCGACTCCGGGAGCGACCGGCGCGCTGGCTTTGGGCATCGCCCTGGCCGCGCGGCGGCGCAACCGCCCATAAAAAAACCCCTCCAGTTGGAGGGGCTCAAGCAGTCCTGTGGTGAAGAGCAATCAGTGAGCGGGAGCAGATGCGGCGGCTACCGCCGCGGCGAGATCCGCTTCGGACACGACACCTTCAAAGAACGCGGCGACCTTCCCGTCGGGACCGATCACGACGGTGCTGGGAAAGCCCCGCACGTTGTAGAGAGTGGCCGTGGCGTCGGCGTCGAGCAGAAGCTGACCGGCGCCGTGAGCGTCTGAAAAGGCCTTGGTGGCCCGGGCCGGGTCGCTCTCGCGGCAGGCGAGCGCGAGCACTTTGACGGGCTTTCCCGCCAGTGAAGTCGCCGCCGCCGACTGGTTGCTCCAGCTCTGCGGGAAGACGCTGCCGCCGAAGGTGGCGACCACGGTCTGCCCCTTCAGCCCGGCGAGTGTAAGGTTCGATCCGCCGGCGGCCTTGAGGTCAAAGTCGGGCGCAAGCTGCCCGTTCTGGGGCCCACCGCTGGTGACAGCCGGCTGCACGCCGGGGGCGCTCGGAGAGGTCACGACCGGTGCCTGAACACCCCCGACGTTGCTCTGATCGAGCCGGTAGCCGTCGGGGGTCGGCATGCGGGCGGCCTCGGCGGCCTTGGACGCATCAAGGGCGACGAGCCCGTCGAGCTCCCAGTAGCGCGAGAGGCCGTTGCGGAACTGCTCGTACTTGCGCGGCAGCTTGTCCTTGGGGCTGACCCAGATCTTGCGCATCGCCGAGCCCTGCTTGAAGATGACGCTGATGACCCTGCACGGCTCGCCGCCGATCACCTCGTCGGCGAGGAAGATGCACGGTGCCTTGATCACGTCCCCGCCGGCGTGGCTCTCCTTGAGCTCGTCGGCGAAGGGGGTGTTCGAGATCATCGCCGGCAGCAGCATGCTCCGCAGGACCAGGCCGAGCTGACGCCCGCCCTCGGTCTCCTTGCCATCGGGGCCGGGCCCCTCGGGCCGGTCGAAGACAGCCTTCGCCAGATCGTCCTGCCAGGCGGTGCGCTTGGCACCCTTGTCATCAGTGTAGCGGGAGACATGGAAGTCGGGCTTGTCGAGGGCCGGCATCTGCAGGCGGCCCTTGCTCCAAAACAGCGACTCCTGCGGCGCGGCGTTGTTGCGCACGAAGCGAACGTCGGCGTTGCCGTCGATCACCATCGCGGCGCCGGCGGAGGCGTAGCGGCCCTTGAAGCTGATCGGACCCATCTTGTTGATCGCGGCGACGCTCTCGATAAGCAGTTTCCGAGCCTCGGGGTCGTCCTTTGGCGTATCGCTCAACTCCACCGCGCCGCCCGGTTGCCCGGCCGGTGCGACGACGGGCTGCGCAAACGCAGACCACGACAGGATCAACGATGCACTCGCCGCCGCCAACTTGATGCTCAAACGCATGGACACTCCTAAAGAAACCCCCCTGCCGATCAATCCTGATCAAGACCTCGGCAATCGCCGCCTGGCGATCGCCAAACAACGTGCACCTCAGCCCGCCTTACCCGGGGGAGCAGACTGTGGAACGAAGGGCTCCTCGGGGGCCTTGCCGCGCTGCTTCTCTTTGATCTTCTCGCGCTGCTCCTCCAACCGCTTCTCTTTTTCCTTGTCGCTCTCCTTCTCGGGCTCCCCTTTCTCCTTGTCCTTGCTGTCGCCGCGTTGGCCGGCCGGAGGCGCGGGCGGGGGCGGGGGAGGCGGGGGGGGCAGATCGACCTTGTCGGTCTTGAAGCCGGCGGGCAATTTGAGGTGAATGTCCGCCACCGTCAACTTCGTCTCGGTGTTGAGGTCCTTGACTTCGAAGTGCCGGATCTGCTGCAGGCCGCCCGGCTTGCCCATGTACTGCTCGTACTTGCGCGGCAGCTTGTCGAGCGCCGAGATGTAGACCATGCGATACGCCGAACCACCGGCGAGCGTTGCTTTCACCACCTGGCACTCTTCGCCGTTGACCGCAACCGCCTTCTCCATCGTGAGCTCTGGCGCGGCCAGTTCGCTCTTGAACGGGTCACTCTCAAGGAAGAGCACTTCAAAGGCCTTGCTGGGGGTCTGCACCTTGGAAAGCACCTCTTTCGAAGCCGGGTCGGCCTTGACGGCCCTCAGCGGGCGGATAAAAAGGGTCTTGGCGGGTTCATCGATCCACTCGCCCATCTTCGCTTCGATGTACGCCGAGTTGACCTTGATGTCCTCCGGCTTGCCGCCGGGTGAGTTGAACTCGCCGAGCATCTGAAAGCTGTGCCCGTTCTTGCCGGAGCCGCGGATGAGCTTCACCTGCATCTCGGCGCTGAGGCCGAACTTGCCCAGCCCCTCGGTGCCCATCTTGACCGTGAAGGTGCAGGGCCCCATGTTCTTGATGGCGTCGGCCGACTCGTCCAGCGCCTTCTTGGCCGCTGGGTCAACCTGCGCGTTGGCCGTGCCGGCCGCCCACACCACGCCCGCGACCGACAGCATCCCCATCCATATTGGCAACCGCATAGACAGCTCCTGAAAGCCGGTGATGGCCCGAGAACCGGGCATTTGACCGATGGTAGAACGGCGGGACCGGGCCCGCCCAAAGGGTGTTCGGCGGTGTGGTATGCTGGATGCAGCCCCGCATCGTTCTTTGTGACCAAACTCCGTCTAAACCCTGCAGTTTCTCTCGCGCCCCCCAACAAACACCTACGCTGGTGGCCCCCGGTTCTTCCTCGTGACAGCATCTCTCCCCCTACTCGGGTTGATCATCGCCGCTGCGCTCGCCGCAGCGCTGGCGGTGCGGCTGCGGCTGTTCTCGCCCGAACTCCCGTCGTTTGTGCCGCGGAAGCCGGGGCAGGCGGGCGAACTCGCGCCCCCACTCCTGCTCGGCGCGTTCGCCGCGTACTCAGTCTCGATCCTGCTGGCTTGGATCGCCTCGGTGCTCTCGGGCCAGGCGGCGTTCCGCGCCATCCCCGGTGGGCCGATAGAGCCTCCTCTGGAGATGGTCGCGCACACGGTGGTGCTCGCGATGTTGATGGGCATGCCCGCCGTCGTGGCGATCGCCTGGTGGTCACGCCGACTGGTGCTCCAACCCTTCGACCCTTCGCCGTCGCGGCTGCCGGCCATCGCGGGCAGCGCAATGCTCTGGGCGTTTTTGGTGCTGCCGATGGTGTTCGCCATTGGCGTCATTGCAACCAAGCTCAGCGAGGTGCTGGGCCAGCCGGTTGACCGTACCGCTCACAGCCTGCTCAAGCGCATCGTCGAGCCGACCAACGAGCCTCAGTGGCGCTGGTTCCTGATCGCGGCAGCGGTGATCGGTGCGCCGATCATCGAAGAGGTCTGCTACCGGGCGCTGCTGCAGCGGGGGCTCATGACGCTGACCCGCGCCACCTGGCCGGCGGTCGTGTTCACATCGGCGCTCTTTACCGTCATGCACGCCGGCGCGATCCCCGCCGGGTCGTTCTGGGCCGCCGCCTCGCTGCTCTTTTCCCTCTCAGTCTGCCTCGGGCTGCTCTTCGCCCGCACCGGCTCCGTCGTCACGCCGATCGTTGTGCACGCGCTGTTCAACGCCGCGAGCATCCTCGCTGCCCTGAACGGCTGGTGATCGGGTCCGCCGCGCAAGACTCAACGGCCCGATAAGCACAACTTCAGCAAGCGGGTGGGCCCTGCGCCCACTGGGTTATCTCCCCCTCCCGGGCCGCCGATAAGGCGCACGACCGGAGGCACCCATGCTGCGCATCATCCCCCTTCTCTTCCTGTTCCTGCCGCTGGCGGCCTGCCAGCTGGCGATCCCGATTGCGGCGACCCAGGTCGCCCTGCCACTGGCGACCAGCCAGACTGTTCTGCAGGGGAACAAGCAGATGGTTGAGATCAGGTCCGACCCGGCGGGAGCAAAGGTCAGTATTGCCGGATACCCAGCCCGCACCACCCCGACGTTTATCATGCTCGCACGCGGGCACTCGCACACCGTGCGGCTGAGCAAGGACGGGTACAAAGACGTGACCACAACGCTGACAAGCCAGCGAGGGAACGCCGACGCGAGTAACTCCAATCTACTTGCGGCCGCACTCGACTCGGCCAGCGGAGCGGCGTTTGAACTCTACCCGGACCGCCTGACCGTTCAACTCGAGTCCGCTGTGCCGACGGTCGGGACGACTGTGGCGGCTGTCACCGGCGCGCCCCCCGTCACGAGCAGTCCATCACCTGTCAAAGTCGCAGCGGTGCCCGCCGTTGCCACACCACCGATCGTGCAGCAGCCCACGCCGACCGCGAAGCCCCAGCCTGCGTCCGCAACGGTGCTCGCCGAGCAGATTGCACGCATCGACCGGCTTCTCGAGCAGGGTGTGATCACAGAGCGCGAGCACGACCTGCTCACCGCGGCGGCCCTGAGCGCCGCAGCGCTCGCCGGCGCTGGCACACAACCCTGACGCCGCTCTGTGGCTACGGTCGGCCGTGGCCGAGCGAACCCCATCGGGCGCGGAACCTGGACAACCTGACCCGGTGCCCATGCTGCTGCGTGCCTGGTCGCAGGGCATGTTCCCTATGGCCGACGGCCGACGCGGCAAAGTGGCGTTCTACGAGGCCGACCCGCGCTCCGTGCTCCCGCTGAGTGATGGATGCCTGCACGTGCCGCGGTCGCTGCGAGCGCTGGTGAGATCCGGGCGGTTCGAAGTCCGCAGCGACTGCGCATTCGGAAGGGTGATCCGCGCATGCGCAGACCAGCCTCGGGGGGGATCATGGATCAACGATTGGATCATCGACGCGTACGACCGCCTGCACGCGGCCGGGCACGCCCACAGCGTCGAAGCGTACCGGACCGGGCGCTTGGTCGGCGGCCTGTACGGCGTTCACATCGGCGGTGTGTTCTTCGGCGAGAGCAAGTTCACGGAGAGGGGCAGCGCGCAAGATGACGCAACGGGAGCGAGCAAGGTGTGCCTGGTGCACCTTTGGCACCACCTCCGGCGTCGCGGCTTTGTGATGCTCGACACGCAGTTCGCAAACGACCACATGCGCAGGTTCGGGGTTGTTGAGCACCGGCTCGCGGAGTTCCGCCCGATGCTGGCGGCAGCGCTCGAGGTGCCGTCGGTCTGGGGGCCCTTCGTGGCGGGCACGCCGCCCGCGTGACCTCACTCTGCGGCACCCCAGCTACCCTCGCCCATGCCCACCACGACAGCCGCCCTCCAGCGCTGCACCGACCCGCGCTGCGGTGCGACCTACCCGATCTCCGACACGCTCGTCGCCTGCCGCTCGTGCGGCAACCTGCTTGACGTGCACTACACATTCGCAGGCGACGTGCGCGGCCCGCTCGGTTCGATCGCCCACACGCCCCGCTTTGATTACGGGAACCCCGACTCTTCCGGCGTTTGGCGCTTCCGCCGGCTGATGCCATTCTTCTCATCACCCGAGGAGATCGCGACCATCGGTGAAGGGAGGACAGTCCTGCAGAGGGCCGACCTGCTCGGGGCGCAACTCGGCTTCGCGGCCTCTGGGAGGGCCGGGGGTGGGCTCTACCTTCAGTATGAAGGGCTGAACCCGAGCGGCTCGTTCAAGGACAACGGCATGACCGCTGCGTTTACGCACGCTCGGATGGTCGGCGCGAAGGTGTGCGCATGCGCCAGCACCGGCAACACCAGCGCGAGCATGGCGGTCTACGCGGCGCAGGTGGGCATGAAGGCGGTCGTCTTCATCGGCGACGGCAAGATCGCCTACGGCAAGCTCGCGCAGGCGCTCGACTACGGCGCACTGACGCTGCAGGTGGCGGGCGACTTCGACGCGTGCCTGGCACGCGTCCGGCACATCGCCGAGAACATCCCAAAGGCCGGCGTCTACCTGATGAACTCTGTCAACCCCTTCCGGCTCGAGGGACAGAAGTCAGTCATGTACCGCGTGATGGAAGGGCTCGACTGGAAGGTGCCAGACTGGGTGATCGTGCCGGGTGGGAACCTGGGCAACTGCTCGGCGTTCGGCAAGGCGTTCATGGAACTGCTGGCGCTGGGCATTGTTGACCGGGTGCCGCGTCTGGCGGTCGTGAACGCGACCGGCGCCAGGACGCTCGATACCGTGTACAACACGCTGGGCGTCCGCTGGAACGGGGGGGCCTACTTCCACGACGGAGGCGCGGCAAAGGTGGAGCAGGAGTACGCAAGGATGGACACCGCCGGCGAGCGGGCCAGCACGATCGCCACCGCGATCGAGATTAACCGGCCCGTGAACCTCACCAAGGCGCTCCGCGCGCTCGAAGTGATGGACGGGCGCGGGACATCGGCACATGACCCGTCAGGGGGAGTGGTTCGCGCGGTCGACGACGACACGATCAGGCACTACAAGGCCATGGTCGGCGCGTTCGGCTTCGGCTGCGAGCCGGCCTCCGCGGCCAGCGTGGCCGGCGCCCACATGCTGCTGCAGCAGGGCCTGATCAGGCCGGACCAGACCGTCGCGTGCATCCTCACCGGCCACGCGCTCAAGGACCCTGACATCACCGTCGGTTACCACACCGGCCTGACAACCAAGGCCGCACCGCAACCGCTGCCCGCCAATCGGCCGGATGGAGCATGGGCGAACCCTCCGGTGAAGGTCGCCGACAACCTCGAGGCGATTCTCACGGCAATGGGCGTCGGCCCGACCCCCTGACCGCATGGCGCACCGGTCTTCAGCCACAAGGAAACGCCCCGCGCAGCCGGAGCCGCGCGGGGCGCAAAGGGGGACGGGTTCAAGTCAGCCGACGATCAGCGGCAGGAGGCGGGGGCGTTGAAGAAGTTGTCGATGAAGACGATGAAGTCGTTGTTGTCGTACACGCCGTCGGCGCCGGCAACCCCGCCGGTTGAGCCCTGGTCGGCGATGGGATTCTGGTTGAAGAAGTAGTCGATGAACACGACGAAGTCGTTGTTGTCCAGGTGGTTGTCAGCGCCCGGCGCACCGCCCACGCCGCCGACGTCGGCCAGGCCGCAGATCGGCCCGCTCGACGGGTAGCACGTGCCCGTCAGTTCGATCAGGTAGCCGTTGGTGTTGGCGTTGGCCCCGTTCCAAGCGTCCACGATGCCGCTTGAGTTAGCGCCGTCGGGCTGACGCTGAGCGCCGAAAGGAGTGTCGGCCCAGATCTCAAGACCCCCGCTGGTGGGGTCCATGTCGTAGCGGCTGATCGCCAGGTAGTACGTACCGTTGGCCACAATAAACCCGGTGGTGTTGTCGATGCGCGACCACAGACCGCCGGTGCCTGCGGGGTTGTCGTCGTTCATGACCACGCCGGTGCCGTCGGCGTTGAACAGGAACAGCTGGGTGTCGATCGTCGGCGCCGTGTTCTGCGTCGTGGCGCTGAAGTTCGCCATGTCGCAGATGTTGATCTTGTACATGTCCACGTCGTTGGCGCCCAGCACACCCGTGATCGACGAGAGGTCGCCGCTGCCAGGCAGGACCGCCGCCATCGCAGGAAGATCACCGGCCGTATCGGCAGTGAAGTTGATGCTGCCACTGCTGCTGCGTGCGAGATTGTCCGTAACCGTAAACGGGACGGTAAACGCCGTTCCGTCCGTGGTGCCCGACGGGTATGAAGCGAGGTAGGAATACGTGCCGTCGCTGGCGGTGACGTCACCGTTCAGGCCATCATCCTGGAACGCGACCGACGCGGGCCCACCCATGCTCGTGCTCAGGTTGCCGGTCACCGTGATGCTCGAGCTGCTGGGGTTAAAGCCGGACGCGGTGCTCACGCGCAGCAGCACGCTCGAACCGGCCGCAACAGACGAGCCGACGCCTGACGGCGGCACCGAGGCGGTGGGGATCAGCAGGCTCAACACGTCGCCGTTGTTGACGCTCCCAGCGCTGTTGAACGCCCACTGCACGTTGTTGATTGACGCAGCGCCGCCGGTCGTGCCCGAGGCAAAGCCAATGGTCGCGCTTGCCCCGTTGTCCCAGGCGGCGTTGCCGAAGTTCACGTTCTGGTAGAGCATCTGCGCGGCGACGCTCCCGCCGAGTGGGTTCTGGAACACCTGGATCTGATACGTCGCCAGCCCCGTCGAGGTAAAGTAGTGCTCGACGTTCGTCCACTGGATGATCAGCACGTTGCCGGCCGCTGAAGGCAGGCCAAAGCTTGACGCCGGTCCTTCAATCCAGTGGAGGTTGGCCCCTCCACCGGGACGCACGTACTGGTCATCCCAAAGCGGCATGAGGCACTGGCTATCAACAGGTGCCATCGGGCTGGCCGTGCCGCTGGCGATCGCGCCATTGAAATAGGCCGTCCCCCCCGTCGCGCCGCCCCACTGGGCGTAACCGTTCGTACAGACGCGGACCGTCGTTGACGCGAAGATCCCGTTGGTCACTGAACTGGTAAACGCGTAGCTGGCGTCGTCAGAATCAAACGCAACGAGGCTGTTGACGCTCCCCATTGTCGATATATCGACGAACGTTCCGGCGATGTTGTCCACGATCGAGTTCTGAGCGAACGCGCTTCCCGCAGCGACCGCCAACGCGAGTACAAACATCTTCGATTGCATGATGAGGCCTCCCTTGAGAACTACCGCACTGGCCGCAGCGATGAGTACCGCCGCGTGATCCCACCAGCACGAACCTCTCTACTAGACCACAGGACCGGCCCGGTAGCAATACCCCTAGGTCGCATTCGATGAGGAATTCTTTACCGAATGCTCCAAACAAATCCCGTACGTTTGCCGCCAAACAAAGAGCCCCGCGCGGCACAAGCCGCGCGGGGCCCAAAGGAAGACTGTCTCAGCTCAGCCGCGGATCAGCGGCACGAGGCGGGGGCGTTGAAGAAGTTGTCGATGAAGACGATGAAGTCGTTGTTGTCGTACGAGCCGTCAGCGCCGGGCGCACCGCCGGTCGAGCCCTGGTCGGCGATGGGGTTCTGGGTGAAGAAGTAGTCGATGAAGACGACGAAGTCGTTGTTGTCGAGGTGGTTGTCAGCACCCGGCGCACCGCCGACGCCGCCCACATCGGCCAGACCGCAGGCCGGTCCCGCGCCGACGCGGCAGGTGCCGGTGAAGTCGATGCGGTAGTTGCCGGTGGCCGCGTTGGCACCGATCCAGCCGTCAAGGATGCCGGCGGCGTTGGCGCCGTCGGGCTGACGCTGGGCCGCGAAGGGGGTGTCGGCCCAGATCTCAAGCCCACCGCTGGTGGGGTCGATGTCGTAGCGGCTGATGGCGAGGTAGTAGTCACCGGCCGCGGCGATGAAGCCGGTGGTGTTGTCCAGCGCCGACCAGAGGCCGCCGCCGCCGAGGGTGTTGTCGTCGTTCATCACGACGCCGGTGCCGTCCGCATTGAACAGGAACAACTGTGTGTCAAGGACGGGCGCTGTGCCAGCAGTACTGGCGCTGAAGCTGACGGTGTCGCAGATGTTGATCTTGTAGATGTCGACATCGTCAACACCGAACGAGCCGGTGATTCGGGGAAGGTCGCCCGTGCCGCTCACAACCTGCGCGCTAGCGAGTTCCTGGCCCGCGTCGCCGCCACCGTCAGCCGACTCGCTCCAGATGCCCACGGGAGGCGTAAAGACGGTCTGAGCCAGGGTAAGCTGGAACGTGCCGCCGGGACCCGTGCTCGTTACGGTCCAGTCGGCAACAAGGAACGTCGCGTTGTACGAGCTGACGGCAACAAAGTACGTGCCGGCAGCGAGCGTCCCGGCCGCTCCTTCTTCACCAAAGGTGAGCTGGCTGTAGAGCCCGCCGCCCGCGTCGTCGTTGGCGAAGAGCCCGGTGCCGGTGCTGGTGTAGACGCCGATCTCGCTGTCGCCGCCAAAGGTCGAAGCGAGCGTGTTGATGTCGAGCTTGCGGTGCGCCGCCTCGGAGGCTTCGGCGGTGGTGACCTTGAACCACTTCACCTCGCCCGCTTCGAGGACAACCTCCTGTGAGACGGGCACGCCGTCAACCAGCGTGCCGAGATTGGTGTGCGTGGGGGGCTCAGCAGCCGCGTCGTCAAGCGTGACGACCAGGTCTGAGACGGTCGAATCGGGAATGCCGGCCGCGTCGTCATAGGTCTCACGCAAGGCAAACGTCCATGTGCCACCGGTCGCGACCGGGGCGGCGAGGGTGCGCACGATATCGAAGGATTGAGTCGAGTAGGTAAAGCCTGCTCCGAGAAGGAACGTCTGCACCGCGCCACCCGGGGGCGTGACATCGATAGCGACTTCCTGGGCGTACGTTCCCCCGACGTTCGACGTCAGCATGCCAGTGAAGCGAACGCGGAAGGCCGTATATGCGCCGCCGCCGTCGCTGTTGGCGAACGTCATGTTGAACGTCCCACCCGGATCGTCGCTATCAAGCGGCGTCGGCGCAACCTGCGACTCGCGAGGGCTGGCGAACACGGTTCCTGCGCACGCAGCCAGAGCAAGGGCCATAAGTCTCGTTTTCATTCATTTCTCCCTGTTACAAGCGAAACCGGGCAGCGACTCCAGAGAGGAGCCGCGGCGGTGAATACCGCCGCGCGACACACGCCGCACCGGACGCTCAAGTAGAACTCAAGAAACGACGAATGGCCATGCCCGTGCGGCAATTAGAAGGCTAATTTAAACTTAATCATCTGCCCACTACCCGCCCTACGCACTACTGCGTAGTGCAAATTCCTCTCTTGGCCGCAAGAAAACGCCCCGCGCAGCCGGAGCCGCGCGGGGCGCAACGGGGGACGGGTTCAAGTCAGCCGCGGTTCAGCGGCACGAGGCCGGGGCGTTGAAGAAGTTATCGATGAAGACGATGAAGTCGTTGTTGTCGTACACCCCGTCGGCACCCGCAACGCCGCCGGTTGAGCCCTGGTCGGCGATCGGGTTCTGCGAGAAGAAGTAGTCGATGAACACAACGAAATCGTTGTTGTCCAGGTGGTTGTCAGCGCCCGGCGCACCGCCGACGCCGCCCACATCGGCCAGGCCGCAGATCGGGCCGCTCGACGGGTAGCACGTGCCTGTGAACGCGATGGTGTAGGTCGAGGTGCCGGCCGATGCGCCGGTCCAGGCCGCGAGGGGGTTCCCCGCGCCGGCGCCGTCGGGCGATCGCTCGGTGTTGAAGGGGGTGTTCGCCCAGATCAGAGCCGCGCCGGCATCGACCGGATCGGTGTTGTAGCGGGTCACCGCCAAGTAGTAGTCACCGTTGCCGGGGATCAGGGCGCTGGTAATGGTTGACTGCAGCGTGGCGTCGCCGGGAAGACCGTCTGGTACATCGTCGTTAGCCACGACGCCAAAGCCGTCGGTGTTGAAGAGGAACAACTGCGTGTCGGCGGTGGTGCCGCCGAAGGTTGTCGCCGAGAAGTTCGCGGCGTCGCAGATATTGATCTTGTAAATGTCGACGTCGTTGGGCCCGAAGAAGCCCGAGATCGCATCCAGCGCGCCGGCGCCGCTCGGAACAGCCGCCGTCGCGAGCGTCTGGCCCGCCAGGTCAACTGTCCCGTTGATCGCGCCGCTTGAGGATCGCGATTCAGCGTCAGACACGGTGAAGCCCACTGAATACGCGTCGCCATCGGCGAGGCTGCCGACGCTGGTTGTGTACGAGAACACGCCGTCAAGGGCCGTCACGTCACCGTTGGTGCCGTTGTCAAAGAACGCCACCGAGCCGCCGCCGCCCAGCGCCGACAGGTCGCCGTTGACGGAGATGCCCGTGCTGGCGGGATTGATGCCGCCGAAGGTCGTGACGGTGAGAAGGACCGAGCCGCTCCCCAAGTTCGTGGACGCGCCAAGACCGGTGGGGTTGGTCGGTCCGTTACCGACGCTCACGCCGACGAGCGTGAGGGTGACGTTGGCCATGGTGCCTGAGCCGCCGTTCCAGCTATTGCCCCAGCCGACAAGTACCGTCTCGTTGGTGTACGTGACGGGCGATCCGATCGGGAGCGTGGCAGACGTGAAATTGATCGGCGTGCCATTGTTCGGAGCGCCGGTGGCGCCTTCGTTGATGCTGGCCCCGTTGCAGAACCGGTTGAAGTAGCCCCACTGGCTCGCGCCGACTGTGGCGGCCATGTCGGCGGCCCACGATGCACCGGCGGCGTTGGAGTACTCGTATGAGAAGATGATGCCGGTGAGCGTGCCGCTGAGCGGCGGGCTCGTCATGCTGAAGTCCTGACCAGCACCGAAGTTGCCCGACGGCAGAACAATGACCACGTCCGCGGTGGCACCAGCGCAGAGCGTGGCGGCGGCGGTTGCAGCGAACAGACCCTTCTTCACATTCATCGACATCATGTCACTTCTCCCTTTGCGAGCACGTGATTGCGGCGCACCTCGACCGGCAGAATGCCGATCCCTCGGAATGGCGGCGCGGCCTTACCTGTGAGTGGACACGATGCCTGAGCACTTGTCAAGGATTCCCGAGGGAAAACCCTTTAAAGCAACTGCATTATGCAGTTGGCATTAGGCGTTTTCGGGGTTTGTCCTGTATCCCGGTCCCTCGCCGCTTGCACGCTGGCAGACGCTCGAAGCGCGTCGGTAACGAAGGCGTCGAAACACACGACGAAGTCGTTGCTATCGAACACCCCGTCACCAGGCGCGATGCCGCCCTGGCGACCGACATCAGCGAGCGGCGCGTCCTCAAAGAAGAGACCGATGAAATCGTTGTTGGCCAGCAGGCCATAGCCGCCGAGCACGCCCGCCTGCCGCCCCATGTCCGCCGGGCTGCTGCCCACATCGTGCACCAGCGCCATGGCCCGCGCCGCCGCGAGGCCCGCGCCCACGAAGTTCACTCGCGCGCCAGGTCGGTTCGACTCGAGCCTCGAACCCCTGCGGGCTTACCTTTCGGAGCAGCCGCGCCCGCTTGATTGCTCGTCACTCCCTCGCCCCCCGTCGCTACCGACCCGCTTCTCGTCGCTGAGCACCCGAAGCGGCGGCGTGTCGAGATCGTCGTATTGCCCTGAACGCACGCAGCGCACGAACACCCACAACGACCCCGCGCCCATCAGGAGTGCGATCGGCAACACGATGACAAGCACCTCCATCAGGCGCCTCCTTCTCTCAAGGTGCCGTGATCGTCGATCACCCTGGAACGTAGCGCGATAGCGACCACCGTGAGCGACGAGAGGGGCATGAGCACGGCGGCAACAACAGGGTGAATCAGGCCCGCTGCCGCGAGCGACCCCGCGGCAATGTTGTACGCCAGCGACGCCGCGAAGATGCGTTTGACGGTGGCGATCATCCGCGGGCCGGATCGCACCAGCGTGACGATCGGCGCCAAACCCGGCCGCGCCACATACGCGTCGGCCGCGGCCATGCTCGCCTCGGCGCCGCCGTGCACCGCGATTCCCACCGTCGCTGTTGCCAGGGCCGCGGCGTCGTTGACGCCATCGCCCACCATGACCACCGGCCCAGCGGTCATGCGTTGCCGCACGTACGCCGCCTTCTCCTCGGGGCCCACGCCCCCACTGCAGTCGGCAGGATCGAGACCGAGCCGAACCGACAGGCCGGCGACGATCGCGGGTTCATCGCCAGAGAGGATGCCGACGCGCCACCCCGCGCCCTTGAGCGCCGCGACCGACTCCGCCGCATCGCTCCTCAGGCGATCGCCCAGCACAACCACGGCGGAGGGCACCCCGTCGAGAGCGATGAGCGTGGGCGTCTGGAGGTCGGCCCGTGCCTGCTCGATCACGTTTGCAAGACCCCGGGGGAGAGCATGTCCCGACCGACCCATCACAAAGGCCTCGTTGCCAACGGCCACACGGTGGCCGTCAACTTCGCCGCAGATGCCCCCCTGATCGGTCTGCTCGACGCGTGAAGCAGTCAGCCCAGTCTCGTAGGCCTCGCGCAGCGCGGCGGCGATCGGGTGGGTCGCTTCGCGTTCAAGTGCGGCGGCCAGGTGCATCGCCCGGCGATCACCCGCCGCAGAAACCACGCGGAGGTGCCCTTCCGTCAGTGTGCCCGTCTTGTCGAGCAGGATCAGGCCGGGTCTGGCCAGGCGCTCGAGCACTTCACCGTCCTTTATCAGGATGCCGCTGCGTGCACCCTGCCCGATCGCCGCGTGGACGGCGAGCGGCGCAGCAAAGCCGAGCGCACAAGGGCAGGTGACGATGAGCAGCGCAACCGCGTGATCGACCGCGTGGGCCGGATCGACAAACCACCAGGCAGCGCCGACCGCCACCGCCACGATCGAGACGACGACCACAAACGGCCGCGCGATCGAGTCGGCGAATCGCACAATCGCGGGGCGTCGCGTGGCGCACCGCTCGACGAGCTCCATCAACCGCCCAGCGCGCGTCTGGCGCCCCGTCGCGGTCGCTCGCACGCGGATCGTTGCCGACTGGTTCACCGTGCCAGCGAGCACATCGCCGCCCTCACCGATCCACACAGGCCTCGATTCTCCCGTGAGCATCGCCTGATCGATGCTGGTTCGACCGCTGGTTACCCGGCCGTCTACTGGCACGCTCTCACCGGGGCGCACTTCCACGGCGTCGCCCGCCGCGATCGCCTCGATCGGCACCCGGCGCAGACCGCCATGTGGATCGACAACCCAAGCGCTGCCTGAGGTAAGGCAGAAGAGCAGTTCGACGCTGCTGGCCGCGATCCGCTGCTGCCGAGCCCCAAAGAACCGCCCCACCAGGAGCAGGAAGACAAGCATGGTGAGCGAATCAAAGTAGATCTCGCCGCGGTTCAAGACGGTGTTGAACAGCCCCATCAGACCACCGGCAAGAAGCGCGAGTGCGATCGGCGCGTCAATTGAAGGTGTGCCGGCGCGGATCGACGCCCACGCGCCCTTGAAGAACGCCCTCCCGGGCCCGGCGAGGCTGGCGCAGCCAACTACGAGCGAGAGCCACCGGAACGCGCCCTCGATCGTCGCGGACATTGAGCCACCGAAGAACCCGCCGTAGAGGGCGAACGAAAAGAGCATGACGTTGCCGGCGCACGCGCCGGCGACGGCGATCTGCACGAGCTGCTTCCGATCGCTGACCCGCACCGCGTCGCGGGCCGCGTTCCCGCGGGGAGCGTGCGGCGTGTAGCCGAGCGTTGCCAGAGCGCCGGCGATCCGTGACGGGGCGACCCGCTGGGGATCGAACGCGACGCTCACCGTCGAACGCCCGATGTAGACCGTGGCCGAGAGAACGCCGGGAACGATGCGCGGGAGGTGCTCTAGAAGCCAAACGCACGCGGCGCAGTGCATGCCCTCGAGCACAAGGTCGAGCCGTTTCGCTCCGACAGGGCCCTCCGCTTCGGCGGGCCGGATGTACGCGGCGGCGAAAGCGGGGTCGTCGAACTCCGCAAAGGCCTCACTGACCCTGAGCGAGCGCAGCCCGTGGTCGCCCGTGCGGGCCATCAGCTCGTAGTAACCGCCGAGCCCGCACGAATTGATGACCCCGTAGGCACCCTCGCACCCGCCGCAGCAGAACTGCACATCCACCGATGCGCGGACAAGCCCCCGTGGGACCGGAAGCCCGCAGTGCGTGCACGCCACGCACGCCGCCCGCGTGATCGGCGCTGCGACCGCCTCAAGTTGCAGTGTCTCAGTGGTCATCGCAGCATGGGAGTGGTGAACTGGCGCTCGGCACGAGGGGCTGGCCCGACTCGTTGGATACCTCCGAACCCGCTGGCAACGGAAGCCCGATCAGGTTTGCCCGGTGTACGAGGGTGAACAGGCCCACCACGATCAGCAGCGATGCCATCAGCACCGGCGCGTGCGCGCCGAGCGGGCCGCTCAGCCGACGTGCGCCGGCGCCGATGGTCGCCATCACCGGGAGCGTGCCGAGCCAGAACACACCCATCACCGCCGCCGCGGTAGCCGGGTGTGCCGTGCCCGCGGCCGTCACCACAAACGCGTAGAGCCAGCCGCACGGCAGGAGCGTGGTCAGCAGACCGATCGCGAGCGCCCGAGGGAGCGGGGCGAGCAGCCATGCCGCCCTGTGCCCGCGTTGAGCCAGCCGCGCCATCCAGGCAGGGGCGGCGTGCGTTGCGCGGCGAAGGCCCAGCACCCGGAGCAGCGTGAGCAGACCGAACACCACGAGCGTGACGGCCGCTGCGACGGTGGCAACGCGCTGAACACTCACCAGCGATCCGCCCAGGTCCAGCGTTGCGCCAATCGTTCCGGCAATAAAACCGAGGACGACGTATGTCAGCAAGCGACCCGCGTGGTAGGCCATCTGGAGCGACCACGGTCGCGATGCGGCGGACCCATCCCCGCTCACGGCCAGCACGACAAACGCGCCGCACATGCCCGCGCAGTGCAAGCTGCCCAGCAGGCTCGCCGACAGCACCGCGATGAACAGCGCGGTCATCGCTCCCCCCCTTCGGTCGCGGCGCCGGGCACCAGCAGCGAGCGGACGCAGGCCATCGCATCGGGTCCGCGCTTGACCCTCACGCGCACCTCCCACACTCCGCCGCGGGTCAGCGGAACCTCGGCCTCGTACACGCCACCCCCCACTCCCATAGCGACCACGTTGAATCGCTGCCCCGACCTGGCCTGAGCGAACACCTCGCACCGTACCTCGGCACCGTCGAGTGGCGCACCGCCGCCGCCGGTGGCCGATGACCCGGAGACCCTGACGCGGAGCACGGGCAAGAGCGCACCCTCGCGCGGGTCGGCTCGCTCAACGGACACGCCCCAGCCGAGCGCAACACCGCGGTCGCGCTCGCGCGCCGAACGGTCCCACTCGACGGCCTTCTGGTAGTAGTCGGGTTCGATCGCAAACGAGGCGTCGCGTGTTGCGCACACGACGGTGACGGCGACGATGCAGACGTTGAGCGAGAGCAGCCCGATGATCATCGCGGGCCAGCCCTTGCCAGAACCAGAGGTGTCTCGCGCCGGGGAAATCGGAAGAGGCGTCATTTCCGGCCTCCCTCTCGAATTGGCGTCGAGGGCTCGACTGATCGGCCGGTTCCCGCCGGCCCCAGCGCGGTGAACGACACGCGCTTTGTGCTCCCGCTCGCGTCGGTGATCTCGATCTGAACCGGGCACGTCCCCAGTGCGCCGAACTCATCGCGCCCAAGGACAACCGAGCCGCCCTGCGTGCGCATCTGGCCGGGCTCAACGGACATCGGGTTCTCGTCCAGGTGCACCTCCCCGCCCACAGGCTGGATCACGCGAACCGAGTAGGCGGCCGGCCGATCGGTCCGGTTGGTCAGCTTCAGTTGCACCGTGCCCATTACCCGTCCGTCGGTGCCGATGGAGTACGGCTGGCCGCGCCCGCGCAGCAGCCGAACGTCAACGGGTGAGGCGGTCAGCAGCAGCGTCGCCAGCGCCCCGATGATCACCAGCAGCATGACGCTGTAGATCAGGACGCGCGGCCTGAACGCCGTGCCCGGCCTGCCCTCCATCGACCGCTGAGAGGCGTACCGGATCAGCCCCGTCGGGCGCTTGAGCTTTGTCATCACATCGTCGCAGGCGTCGATGCACTGTGTGCACGCCACGCACTCCATCTGCAGCCCGTCGCGGATATCGATCCCCGTGGGGCAGGTCGTCACGCAGCGCAGGCAGTCGACACAGTCTCCGACCGCGCGGGGTTCGTCGGCGCCTGCGATCTTCAGCCGCACGTCGCCACGCTTGACCTTGCCGCGGGGTTCGCCGCGCGAGCGGTCGTAGCCAACAACAAGCGAGCCTCGGTCGAGCATCACCGACTGCATTCGCCCGTACGGGCAGGCGATGATGCACATCTGCTCGCGGAAGAACGCGAAGTCGAACATCATCAGGCCCGTTGTGACGGCCATCACCATGAAGGGGACCGGGTGCCGCAGCGGCGACTGCTGCACCCAACCAAGAAGCGTTTCGATGCCGACGAAGTAGGCGAGAAACGTGTGCGCCAGCAACGCCGAGAGGAACAGGTAGATCGGCAACTTCAACGGAGCGAGCCACGCCGCGGGCTTGCGCGGGCTGCCCGGCTCGCCCTGGAGCAGCCGCTCCAGCGGCCGGAACACGAACTCAAGGTACACCGTCTGCGGGCACCCCCAGCCGCACCACACCCGGCCCAGGACCGCGGTCGCAAAGAACACGGCCACAAAGACGCCCACGATCAGCAGCGCCAGCAACGGCGTGTCAGTGGGCAGGAACGTCCGGCCGAAGAGCGTGAACTCGCGGTGGACGATGTCGAGCAGCACGGCCGGCTTGTCGTTGATCCGCAGGTAGGGGAGCCCGACGAAGAGAGTGATCAACCCGTACGCCACCGCCCGGCGGCGGTGCCAGAAGCGGCCCCGCGAAGGACGCGGCGTCAGCCAGCGGCGCGAGCCATCGCTGTTGAGCGTCGAGAGGACTCTCGCTTCGGGCTGTAGCAGGCTCTCCAATGCATCTCCTGAAAGTTCGCCCGCGTCTACTTGGCGGCGCCGGTCGGCATGACCGGAGCGGCGGGTGAAACCAGCGCGGGCCACGCGGGGATCACCGTGCCCTCCGGTACCCGTCCCGGGACGTTCGTGCCGCGGAGCGACGCGACGTACGCGCTGACGAGGATGATCTCGTTCTCGGTCAACCGGCCCCGCCACGCCGGCATCGCCATGTTGTTCGCCCCGGCGCGAACGACGCTGGGAATGTCCGTGATCACCTTGACGTTCTTGAAAGCGTCGTCGGTCAGGTTCGATCCAACGTCACCCTGGCCCTGTCGCCCGTGGCACGCGGCGCAGTTCGCCTTGAAGATGCTCGCTCCCACGGGCATCCAATCGGCGTTGCGCCCCATCGACAGCAGCGTCTGCTCGTCCCCCTTCAGATCCCCGAGCTTCGCGAACATCGCCCTGTTCGCCTCCGCGACGTCGTCCTCCCATTCACCAAATACCGTCGGCGGTGTGGTGTTCAACTCGTACCTGACCCAGTAGAAGCACGCCCAGACGAACGACAGCGCGAAGATCATCGTCCACCACCCCGGCGTTGGGTTGTCGTACTCCTGGATCCCGTCGTAGACGTGCCCGGTCAGCGAGTCCGGCGCGGCGGCCCGCGTTGTGCTTGCTTCGTTGCTCACCGTGATGTCTCCTGGGCCGTCGAGCGGTCCGCCTGTGCTGAACCCTCCACCTCGAGCGGCAGGCGCGCCCAACCGGCGCGGGTCCGCCGGTCCGTCCGCAGCGCCCTGGCCGTCACCAGCACAAACACGCCGGCGAACAGCACCAAGGCGAGTGTCGGGTAGATCGCAAGGTCCATGTTGCCCATGATGTCGCTCAATCGCACGGGGGACTCCCTTCGTTACTTGGTGGTGGCCGGGGCAGGAGCAGCCGCACCGGTGGGCGACGAGATGTCCGTGCCGAGCCGCTGCAGGTACGCGATCAGCGCAATCACCTGCTTGTTCTCAATGTCCGCCGGCACATCGCCCGGCAGCGAGCCCGCGCCCTGCTCACGGATCCGCTGAGCGATCGCCGCAGACTGCTCGCGTGCCATCTTCTCGGCCGCCCCGTCGAGCACGGCCTTGCCGTACGGCACGCCGAGCATCGCCATCGCGTTCACGCGTGCCTGAACGGCCTTAAAGTCAAGGTCCGTTGCGATAAGCCACGGGTACCGCGGCATGATCGATCCCTGCATGGTGTCGGCCGGTGCCCGCAGGTGCAGCAGGTGCCACAGGTCCGACCTCGCACCGCCCTCGCGCGCAAGATCCGGGCCGATCCGCCGGCTGCCCCACTGGAAGGGGTGGTCGTAGACAAACTCACCCGGCTTTGAGTACTCGCCGTACCGCTTGGTCTCAGCGTAGATCGGGCGGATCATCTGCGAGTGGCAGTTGTAACACCCCTCCGCGACGTAGATGTCGCGCCCGGCCAGTTCCAACGGCGTGTACGGCTTCACCGAAGCGATCGTCGGCACGTTCGAGCGGATCAGGAACGTAGGGATCATCTCAAACAACGACGCCACGCCGACCGCGACGGCCACAAACAGCGTAAACCGCAGCGGCTTGCGCTCCCAGATGCGGTGCCACCAGCCCGTCGACCAGACGTCAAACGCCTTGCCCCACTCGACGTTCGATGTCAACTCGCTCACCGGGCGGCGGGGATCGACGATGGGCACAAACCGCAGCGACGGCGCTTCGTGGACCTGCTCCTTGAACCGGGCCGGACGCGCCCGCCACGTCAGGAGCATGTTGTACGCGCACATCACCGCCCCGGCGAAGTAGAGCAGCCCCCCGGCAACGCGCACCCAGTACAACGGGATGACCGCCGAGACGGTCTCGACAAACTCCGGGTACTTCAGCACGCCGCTCTCGTCGAACGCGCGCCACATGAGCCCCTGCGTCAGCCCAGCCACGTAGATCGGGATGACGTACAGGAGAATGCCGATCGTCGCGATCCAGAAGTGCGCACCGACGAGCCGCTGGCTGTAGACCTGCGTCTGGAACAGGCGGGGCATCAGGTAGTAGATCATCCCGAAGACCATGAACCCGTTCCAGCCGAGCGTGCCGCCGTGCACGTGGGCGACCGTCCAGTCTGTGTAGTGCGAGAGCGCGTTGATCGTCTTGATCGAGAGCATCGGCCCCTCGAAGGTCGACATCATGTAGAACGTCACGCCGACGACGAAGAACTTCAGCACCGGATCGGCCGTCACCCGCCCCCACGCGCCGCGCAGCGTCAGCAGGCCGTTGATGCCCCCGCCCCAGCTGGGCATCCACAGCATCACGCTGAAGAGCATGCCGAGCGTGCTCGCCCAGCCGGGCAAGGCCGTGTAATGAAGGTGGTGCGGGCCGGCCCAGATGTACATGAACACCAGCGACCTGAAGTGGATGATGCTCAACCGGTAGCTGAAGACCGGGCGGTTGGCCGCCTTGGGCATGAAGTAGTACATCATGCCCAGGAACGGCGTCGTCAGGAAGAACGCTACGGCGTTGTGCCCGTACCACCACTGCATGAACGCGTCCTGCACGCCCGCGTACACGGGGTACGACTTCATGAACACCTCGGCGCTGAGAAACTCGCCGGTGTTGAGCAGGTGGACAAAGCCGACGGGCACCCAGATGTTGTTGAACACGTGCAGCACCGCGACCGTCACGATCGTCGCGATGTAGAACCACAGCGCCACGTACATGTGCCGCTCGCGCCGCCGCGCCAGCGTGCCGAAGAAGTTGACGCCGAAGAACCCCACCCACACGACCGCGATCAGCAAGTCGATGGGCCACTCAAGCTCGGCGTACTCCTTGCCCTGGGTGATCCCCAGCGGCAGCGTCAACGCCGCCGACACGATCACCGCCTGCCAGCCCCAGAAGTGGAGCCAGCTGAGCCTGTCGGAGAACATCCGCGCCTTGCACAACCGCTGGGTGCTGTAGTAGATCGCCGCGAAGATCGCGTTCCCGGCGAACGCGAAGATCGCCGCGTTGGTGTGCAGCGGGCGCAGGCGCCCAAACGAGGTGAACGAGAGTCCCAGGTTGGCCGCCGGGAACGCCAGCTGCACGGCGATGATGATGCCCACCAGGAAGGCGACCAGCCCCCACACCAGCGTCATCAGCATGAACGCCCTGACGATCTTGTCGTCGTAGACGAACCGTTCAACGGGAAAACCCCCTTCGGCAACTCCCGCTTCGCCTCCCCCTGTCGCCGCCGAAGGCTCGCCCGTTGCACGAATGACCGTCGTTCCAGTCGCACCCATACCTGCTCCTCAAGTCATCTTTGAACGCGACAATATGGTCCTTTTATCGTCTTGTCAAAGGCCACTGGTGTCGTTTTTTTGATCTCCGCGGCCTCTTTCGGCTGTCCTTGGCGGGCTCAGAATCACCGTTTTTCGTGAATTACTTGTCCGTTTATCGGATATACTTATTACCAACGCCCGTTGAGGCAAGGGCCACCCGGCCCCACGGAGTACCTGCGCATGATGAACCAAGCC
>JAUXUZ010000397.1 GCA_030680655.1 Phycisphaerales bacterium | reverse complement strand
ACACCAAAGGGCGTGATGATCGAGCACCGCTCGATCGTCAACCTCGTTGAGTCTGATGTCAGAGAGTTTGGCCTGACGCCCTGCGACCGCGTCGGGCAGGGGTCATCGGCCGCATACGACTCGTCGATCGAGGAGACCTGGCTTGCGTTCGCGGTCGGGGCGACGCTGGTGGTGATGGATGACCACACCAGCCGTATGGGGCCGGACCTGGTTCCGTGGCTGAAGAACGAACGTATCAGCGTCTTCTGCCCACCGCCGACGCTCCTTCGAACGACCGGCTGCCCCGACCCGTCGGCCGCGCTGCCCGAGTTGCGGCTGCTGTACGTGGGTGGCGAGGCGCTCACCGCGGACCTTGCCGCTCAGTGGGGGCGCGGGCGACGGCTGGTGAACGGCTACGGGCCCACCGAGTGCACGGTGACGGTTGTGCGTGGCGATGTTGCTCCCGGCGGCGCGGTGACGATCGGCCGCCCAGTGCCAGGACACACCGCGTGGGTGGCGGATGAGCAACTTCGGGCCGTTTCCGACGGCGAGCAGGGTGAGCTATGCATCGGTGGCATCGGGCTCGCACGCGGCTACCGTGGCCGACCGGATGTCACACGCGAGAAGTTCCCCGATCACCCGGAGTTTGGCCGCATCTATCGAACGGGCGATCTCGTCAGACGCGAGCCGAGCGGTGAGCTGGTCTACCTCGGGCGCATCGATGCACAGGTCAAGCTGCGCGGGTACCGGATTGAACTCGAGGCGGTCGAGGCGTGCCTGGCGCAGTGCCCGGGCGTGCGCGAGGCGGCGTGCCGGGTCCAGGGAGAAGGGCCCGATGCGTTGTTGACGGCGCACGTTGTTGCGGCGGACCCGCGCCAGCCGCCCGACGTTGCGGCCGCTAGGGCGTGGCTTCGTCGCACGCTTCCGCCGTACATGGTCCCCGCGCGGTTGGGCCTTGTTGATGCGCTGCCGCGGAGCGTTGGTGGAAAGGTGGACCGCAAGCGGCTGCCGACCCTTGGGCCGGGTGACGGCGGCGAGCCGAGCGGGCGCGAAGTGGTCGCACCGGGCAACGAGCGGGAAGCGGCGATTGTCGTCGCGTTCGCGGCGGCCTTGCGGACGGCGAGTGCGGTGTCGGTCCACGACGACTTCTTTGTCGACCTGGGTGGCGACTCACTCTCGGCGGTCGCGGTGATTTGCCGATTGCGTGAGGACCCGGCCACAGCTTCGATCACGACGCGGGACCTGTACGTCGCGCGCACCGCGGCGCAGCTCGCCCACTGCGCTGCGCCCGCGGCCGAAGGCGTGGCTCAGCGGGCAGTAGCGCCAGCGCCAACAGAGGGCGGCGTGGCCCGGCCGTTCTGGGTGACCATCGGTCAGGGTGTGTGGGTGCTGGTGGGTGTGCTCGCGGTGAGCGTGGCGGCGTACACGATCACTTTCGATCTGCTGCCGCTGATGCTCGACCGGTTCGGGCTGGCCTGGACGCTCGTACTTGAGCTCCCTCTCGCGCTGGCGGGTCTGGTTGCGTATACCGCGCTCACGGTGATGGTGACCGTCGTGCTGAAGCTGGCCCTGATCGGCGAGTACCGGCCGATCCGAACGCCGGTCTGGAGCAGCCTCTTCCTCCGCCACTGGATCGTTCAAAGCGCAGCCCGTGCGATCCCGTGGAACCTCCTGGCCGGAACCGCCATGTACGGCGTCGTCTTACGGCTGCTGGGCGCAAAGGTGGGCCGCCGCGTGCACGTGCACCGCGGGGTGAACCTGCAGCAGGGCGGCTGGGACCTGCTCACCCTCGGTGACGATGTGACGCTCTCAAGCGACGCACGCCTTGGCCTGGTTGAACTGGAAGGCGGCTGCCTGTGCATCGGCCCGGTTGAGGTACAGGACGGAGCGACCATCGACATCCGCGCGACAGTCAGCGGGCACGCGGTGGTGGAGTCGCGCGGGTTCGTGGCGGCCCTCTCGTGGCTTCCGCCGGGTGCGCGGGTTCCGGCGGGCGAGCGGTGGGATGGCGTCCCCGCGGTGCGGGCGGGCAGTGCTCCGGAAGCACCGACGCCAGAATCTGGGAGCGCAGGATCGCCGACCGTGTACACGATCGCGCACTTGCTGCTTACCTCTGTGCCCCGCGCGGGAGCGGCGGCACTGCTTCTTGGCGTGTTCGGTGTCATGGGTCTGGTTGTCGGCCTTGACGGAGAGCGTGTCGCCGCGTGGCTGGCCGAGCCGTCCTGGTCGGTGCAGTGGCTCGCGGTTGTCATCCTCGTGTCGGTGGCGGCTGTTCCGGGTTGGCTGGTGGCGACGGCGCTCAGCGCCCGGTGGGCTGGCGTTGTCCGCCCCGGCACGATCCACCGCTGGAGCTTCTCGTACCTGCGCATCTGGCACAAGGCCGCCGCGGTTGAGTCGGCGGGGCTGTGGCTGACGGGGACGATGTTCTGGCCGATCTGGCTGCGCCTGGCGGGCATGAACATCGGGCGTGGCTGCGAGATCAGCACGATCACCGATGTTGTGCCCGAGTCGCTGCGGATCGGCGAGGAGAGCTTCTTCGCAGACGGGATCTACCTGGGCGGGCCGCGGGTTCACCGCGGCACCGTCACGGTCGGCCAGACGTCGCTGGGGCGCGGGACGTTCCTTGGCAACCACGTGGTCATCCCCGCCGGCGCGGAGCTTCCCGACGACTTCTTCGTCGGCGTGAGCACCGTTGCCGACGGCGGTGGCGGTCGCTTCGCGCCGGGAACATCGTGGTTCGGTCACCCGCCGATGGAACTCCCGCGGAGGGACGTTGTCAGCGTTGACCGGCGGCTGACGCACAGCCCCGGTGCGCTGCGGTTCTGCACACGCCTGTTCTGGGAGGCGCTGCGGTTTGCGATCCCGGTGCTCCCGATCATCCTCGGCGCGCTGTGGATCTGGGGCGCGACGGTCGTCGATGCGTCGTGGCCAGTCACCGTGCTGCTCCTTGTTCCGGCTTCGACGCTCGCGGTCGCCGCCGTGTCGTGCGCGGCGGTGATCGCCCTGAAGTGGCTGCTGCTGGGGCGGGCGCGGGCCGGGCAGCACCCGCTGTGGTCGTGCTGGTGCAGCCGGTGGGACTTCCTTTATGTCGCCTGGCAGTTCTACGCCACGCCGGTGCTCGCCACGCTGGAGGGGACGCTCTGGCTCAACGCGTACCTGCGCGCGATGGGCGTGCGGATCGGGCGGCGGGTCGTGCTCGGCCCCGGCCTTGGGCACGTCGCCGACCCGGACATGATCGTGATCGAGGACGGCGCAACCGTCAACGCCAACTACCAGGCGCACAGCTTCGAAGACCGCGTGCTGAAGCTCGCGCCGGTGTTCGTCCGCAAAGGGGCGACCGTCGGCGAGTCTGCCGTGCTGTTCTACGGCGCGGAGGTTGGGGCCGGCGCGACAGTGTCGCCCAACAGCGTGGTCATGAAGCACGAGCGTCTGCAACCCGGCCGCGCGTACAGCGGTTGCCCGGTGCAGGCTCAGTCAGCGCAAGCCCACACCGATGTCCCGACAGGTGAAACGGATCTTGCAGCGCTGGCGCACGCAGCGCTGAAGGGTCGCTACGCGTTCCTCGACATCGCAAGGGGCCTGGCGGTCGCGGGGATGATCTACATGCACTTTGTGCCCAGCGAGAGGGGAGATGGCAGCGCGGTACTTCCATGGACCGCTGCCGCCGCGTTCCTGGAGGGGAAGTCGGCCGCGATGTTCTGCGTGCTCGCGGGGGTGGCGTGGGAGCTGCAGGCAAGGCGCGCAGCGCGCGACGGACGGAGCCGCTGGTACCTCGTTCGCAGAGCAGCGGCGCTGGCGGTTGCGGGCGTTGCGTTCCACGCCCTCGCGTGGCCGACGGAGATCCTCGTTCCGTTCGCGGTGATGATGGTGATCGCGATGGGGTTGCGCCGTCTGGGCGAGCGAGCGGTGCTGGCGGTCGCTGTGTTGCTGGTGGCGCTCGCTCCGGCGGTGCCGGCGCTGCTAGGGGAGTACGTGTCGGCGGACTGGAACGATGACGGCAGCCACGCGACGGATGGCGCGATCGGCTGGGCCACGCTGCGGGCGCTGACCTTCGACGGCAGCTACCCGCTGCTCCCGTGGCTTGCTTTCCCGCTGGTGGGCATGCTGCTTGCGCATCGGTGGAAGGAGCTGCGCACAACAAAGCGGTGGTTCGGCACGGCCGTGGCCGTGTTCGTCGTTTCGCAGTTGCTGGTGAGCTTGGCGGGTGTTCACGCCGATGACCTCGGCGGCGCGGCGGACCTGCTCGTTAGTAACTGGGAGGAGCTAGCAACAGCTCCATTCGTGCTTGTCTCCGGTGGGTTTGCGGTCGCAGCGATCGCCGGTCTAGCCTGGTGGCAGGGGACGCGGTCGCTCGGTCGGGTGGCGTTAGAGATCGGCCTGTTCGGCCGCGCCTCGCTCACCCATTACATCCTGCACGTGTGCCTGGTCTACGTTCCGCTCCGCGCGGTCGTCGGGAGCGAGGAATGGTCGGTCTCGACAGGCATGCTCGCCTTCGCCGGCTATGTTGCGTTGGCCGTGCCGCTGACGGTGCTCTGGTTCCGCCGTTTCAAGCGAGGGCCCATCGAGGCCCTCTGGGCGGCGGCATCGGGCGGGTCACGACCAGACTCTGCCAAGCCGAATCAAACTGCGTGGGACTGAGCCAACGAGTACGAGCCGATCGGTTCACCTTGGCGCGGCCGCACGCATGAGCCGGTCGTGAACGGCACGCCAGATGGCCGCGGCCTCTGGAGAGTCCGCTTGCGCGTACTGGGGCAGCGGCGGCCTGTGTACGGCGATCAACGAGGTGCCCGGTGCATCGGCTTCCCGGAGCGTGCAGTAGAGGGCCGCGGCGTATTCGGTCGCGGTGGCGGGCAGGCGGTGGAGAATGGCGCGTGGGGGTAAGTCCGACTCCTCTGCGAGGATCGAGTGGGAGAGCACCGCGATCGAAGCCGAGTCGGCCTCCTCCGCGAACAGCTCGAGCTCGCTCCAATCAGAGAAGAGCACCGTCCGAGCACGCGGCGCGTAGTGGCTCGCGAGCATCCCCGGTGACGGCAGCGGCGCCCCGGCCTCGCTGATGCCCGGGCCGAAGCGGACCGGTGCCTCGAGCACGGCCTCGAGCTGCTCAGCGCCGACGACGCCGGGGCGCAGAATCGTTGCGCCGCCGCCCATCGAACTCCCGCCGCCGGCGCCGGCCCCTGCCTGCTCCAGGCGGATGACGGTGCTCTCGATGCCGGTCTGGCAGGCACCGCCGTCAAGCACGAGGGCCGTCTGGCCGTCGAACGCCTCGCGGACATGAGCAGCAGTGGTGGGTGAAACGGTCCCGCTCTTGTTTGCGCTGGGGCCTACCAGCGGCCCGCCGAACGCGAAGAGCAGCGCGAGGGCGATCGGGTGGTCGGGGCAGCGCAGGGCGACGCTCGGCCCGCCGCCGGTGACGATGCCGGGGACCCGCTGGTGCCGCGGAAGAACGATCGAGAGGGGCCCGGGCCAGAACGCCCGCATGAGGCGGGTCGCGTCATCTCCCAGCGGCCCGTCAACGAGCGTGGCGGCCATGTCGATGCCGGTGACGTGGACGATGAGCGGGTTGGCGGCGGGGCGGCCCTTGGCCTGGAACACGCGCTCGACGGCGTCAGCGCTGAGGGCGTCTGCGCCCAGGCCGTAGACCGTCTCGGTCGGGAAGGCGACAAGGCCGCCCGATCGGAGGCGTTCGGCGGCGGCGTCGATCAGGGAGAAGTCGAACGGATCGCTCACGGGTTGGTCCTGTCGCCCGGGAGCGGGTCGGTCGCGTTGGGAACAGAGAAGAGGATGCGGTTGCGTTCGAGGGCGGTTCCCATCGCCGCGTACAGGCGGGCGATGGCGGCGTTGTACTCGGTGTAGGCGCCCAGCTCGGCGGCCTCGGTGCCCGCCAGCGCCTGCTG
>JAUXUZ010000485.1 GCA_030680655.1 Phycisphaerales bacterium | reverse complement strand
GCCCCCACGTGATGCGGCACAGGGCTCGCGACTCACTACAGTCGCGCAGTGCCGGTCCGTCAGCGCAACGAACGCATCGCGACACTGGAATGAGTGCGACCAATGACGAGCAAGGGTGAACCGTTCGCTGTGTGGAACACGCTGCACGACGGTACGATCGACGCCATCAGCGGAGTGGTGCCCGGCGATGTTCTCATGACGATCGGGATCGAGTACCTGTGCAGGGTGCTCCCCACGGCCGCCGTTCAACTCAATCTGCACCTTCGTAGCTGCACCCTTCTCAGGTACGCACCCTTTCTGGGCGTCCCCATGGAAGGGGTCGAGGCATTAGCGGGGCAAGGCATTGAGATCTTGAGCGCAGCGTGCCCTGCGCGCGTTGTCGAGATCGCCTGCGCGTCGGGGCACTTGTCGCTCGAATACGAAGAAGTTGTGATCCAGCTGGTTGAAGGACGCATCATCTCACAGGAGGAACTGGAGAGTGCCGCGGAGCGGTATTGGAGAGAATGGGAGCGAGAGAATCGGTCGTGATCGGGGAGTCCAGACGGGCGCGTGCCACTGAAGGCGGTGCTTTGACCGACTTCAGTGTGCCTTGCTCCGGCGGGGGTGGAGTGGAAGGGGCCCCGCCTGTGCCCCCTCACGTGGGGGCACCTGTGCTCCTTGCTACCGAGAGCGCCTCCGCCCCCACGTTATCAAAAAACTGGATCGCGCCTCCCCTCCGGCACGACACCCGCCCAACCACCACCCCTTAAGGCCCCGATCCTCAACAACTCCCCAGCGAACGGCCCCAACTTCCCACCCACACACACCAAGCCGATCCGTTACACTCCATTCCTCACCGGGTCACACTGAGCAAGCATTGAGGAGTGTTCATGCGCATCGGCACAACGCGTTTCCTGGCAAGCACCCTGGCGGTCGCGATGGGGTTGCTGACGACTTCCGCAGCCCTTGCTCAGGCGGGGGGCAAGTCCTTCCCCGACGAGTGGTACTTCCTCAACAACGGCCAGCGCTACGACTCGCTCAAGGCCCTTGAGGGCAAGCCCGCCGCGGCGCTCTCGATCGACAAGTGGATCGGCGCGGAGACGACCATCGCCGGCAGCAAGGGGAAGGTGATCGTCGTCGACTTCTGGGCCACCTGGTGCGGGCCGTGCGTCGCGTCGATCCCCCACAACGTTGAGATGGTGAAGAAGTACGGCGGCCAGGGGCTCGTCTTCATCGGCGTGCACGACTCCAACAGCGGCTGGGACAAGGCCGACAACATGGTCAAGTCCAAGGGGATCAACTACCCCGTCGGGCTCGACAAGTCCGGAGGCGCATCGACCAAGGCCTACGGCCTGCAGTTCTGGCCGACGTACATCGCCATCGACCGCAGCGGCACCGTCCGCGCTGCCGGGCTCACGCCCGACAAGGTTGAGGATGTCGTCAAGGTGCTCCTGGCCGAGCAGGCGCCCGGCGGCGGCAGCGCAGGGGCGAAAGCGGCCAGCGCCGGCTCGGGCGAGTTCGGGCCGGAGGTCTATCTCGGCGGCGCAACCCGCCCCTTGGGCCTGCGCGAGATCGAGGGCAAGCGCGCCCCCGACCTCCACGCCGAGTCGTGGATCGGCAACGCGCCCGCCGGCGGCGGCAAGCTCGCCAGCGGCAGCATCACGGTGCTGACGTTCGTCTCACCCTCGCTGTCGGTCTCGATGAAGGAGTTCGAGAAGCTCGCGCCGGTGGAGAAAGAGTTCGCGACGCAGGGTGTGGCGTTCATGGGCGTCTGCGACAACCGCATCGGCGACGCGTGGACGAAGATGCAGGCGTACGCCAAGGCGAAGAAGCTCACGCTGCCGATCATGCAGGACACCGTCGAGACCCGACCCGCCGCCAAGGGGTCAACCTCCGGCCCGGCCCGCGTCAACGCCACCTCCGCCGCCTACGGCGTGGAGTACTTCCCCGCCACGATCATCATCGACCGCAGCGGCAAAGTCCGCGCGGCGGGTGTGCGGGCCGACAAAGTGAAGGCCGTGATCGAGAAGCTCCTCGGCGAAGCGGCCGGTGGGGGGGGCATGGGTGGTGGTGACGAGCCCGCCACCAGCGACAAGGCCAACTGAATCAACCAGCGCGGGCGGCCGCGCACGAAAGGCATAGACGTGACGACCACCGCCTCAACAAGCGTGGGTGCCAACGGCACCGCCATCGAAAAAAGCCATCCGGCACCGCCGGTGTGGACGCCCGGCAAGTGCCCCTTCGCCGACACCGTCCGCACACAGGTCGCCCAGACCGTCGTCGGGCAGGAGGTGGTGGTCGAGCGCGTGCTGATCGCCCTGCTCACCGGCGGCCACCTGCTGCTGGAGGGTGTCCCCGGCATCGCCAAGACGCTGATGGTGCAGGCGGTCGCCAAGGCGATCGACTTGCAGTTCCACCGCGTGCAGTTCACCATCGACTTGCTGCCGTCGGACATCGTGGGCGCCGAGATCCGGGAGCAGCGCACCAGCGAGTTCCGCATCCACAAGGGCCCGATCTTCACCAACCTGCTGCTGGCAGACGAGATCAACCGCGCATCGCCCAAGGTGCAGTCGGCGCTGCTTGAGGCCATGCAGGAGCGGCGCGTGTCGATCGGTGACACCACCCACGACCTGCCCGCCCCGTTCCTGGTGATCGCCACGCAGAACCCCATCGAGCAGGCCGGCACGTTCGAGCTCCCCGAAGCGCAGCTCGACCGCTTCATGCTCCGCCACCGCCTGACGTACCCCACGCCAACCCAGGAGGCCGAGGTCGTCCGCCGCAGCCTGAACCTGCGCCTCAAGCGCCAGGGCGACGGCGCGGTGCCGATGTCGGCCTTCGACGCCATCGACGGCTCGCAGCGCATGAGCGTCAAGCAGCTCTCGGAGGCCATGGCCGCCGTGCAGGCCGTGCACGTGAGCGACGTCTTCGTCCGCGACTGTGTCGAGCTGGTCAACCTCACCCGGAAGCACCCGGACCTTGAGCTCGGCTGCAGCCCGCGCGCGGCCCTCGCCCTCGCCAACGCCTCGCGCGCCCGCGCCCACATCCACGGGCGCGAGTACGTCATCCCCGAGGACCTCTTCGCCCTCGCCGAGGATGTCATCCTCCACCGCGTCCGCCTCACCTACGAGGCACTCGCCGAAGGACGCAAGGCGGCCGATGTGCTCGCGGCGATCCTCAAGTCGCTCACCTGACCGCACGCCTCCCTCCCCGCCCCCCCGGCAAAAACTCCACGGACCCACCCTTGGCGAGCGCCACCGCACAACACGGTCTCCGCAAGAAGCCCGATGAGCTCGCGCGCGGCGACTTCGAGCTGGTCGTCCGCCGCCTCGCCGAAGAGCTCGCCTTCGGCTCTGACAACTCGCTCTTCATCGGCGGCGGGCTCGAGTACGCCGGCTCGCGCCCCTACGAACCGGGTGACTCGGTCCGCTCGCTCAACTGGCGCCTCACCGCCCGCACCGGCAAGCCCTTCGTCAAGCTCTACGAGGCCCTCAAGCGCACGTGCATCTACGTCGTCGTCGACACCTCCGGCTCGATGTCGGTCTCCTCAACGGCGCTGAGCAAGCACGACCTGGCCGTCTGGATCGCCTCCGCCGTCGGCATGATCGGCCAGCGCCGCATGAGCCCCGTTGCCGTCGTCGGCGGCGGTGACCGCGAGACCCGCGTCGAGCCCAGCCTCCTCCGCAACGACCTCTGGCGCGTCATCGAGCCGCTGCGTGCGGGCCAGTTCGGCGAGCCCACCCGCTTGGGCGAGCGCCTCCGCGCGTTGGTTGCGCGCATCGAACGCGCCAGCGTCATCGTCGTCGTCAGCGACATGCACGACCCCGCCGCGCTCTCCGCCCTCCGCCGCGCTGCACAGGCCCACGACTGCATCGCCATCCACCTGCAAGACCCTGCCGAAGAGGGCGCCCTCCGCGCCGGCTTCATCCGCGCCCGCGAGGCCGAGACAGGCGCCCACACGCTCGTGCACTCCGCCACCCGCTGGACCGCCGCCGACACCCTCAAGGCCGAGCTGATCCGCTCGGGCGTCGACTACCTCCGCCTCCGCACCGACCGCCCCTTCGTCCCCCCGCTGCGCCATTTCCTCTCCAGCCGCGGCGGGCTCACAAGGGGGCGTGGGTGAACGCCGCCGCTCTCGCCATCACGCTCTCTGCTTGCGTCTCGTGCGCCCACGCCGAGCCCGCCCAAGTTGAGCCCCCCCGGGCCGTGCGCGGCCTCGCCGCACAGGTTGAAGTTGACTACGCCCCCCGCCTGCGTGCCCGCGCCGACCTCACGCCCAGGTCTTCGGTGCTCGTCCGCGTTCCCCCCGGCCAGACCGCCGCCCGCAAGCGGATCGAGTTCATCGGCGCAGTCGCCGGCACGTTCGACCTGCGCGACTACCTCGAACGCGAAGACGGCGCGCCGCTCACCGGCCTCGCCCCGATCCCCATCAACGTCGTCTCCACCCTCCCCGCCAACCACGGTGTTGACCTCTACGGCTCCGCCGGCTCGTGGATGAACTGGCGTGCCCACTACCGCGAGCTGATGTGGGGCGCTGCCGCGCTCTGGCTGGCCGTCCCCGCGACCGTGCTGGTCGTCCGCGCTGCGCGCCGGCCGCGCCCAGTTCCGCCCCCGCCACCGCAGGCCCCGCCACCCACTCTCGCCGAGCAACTCGCCGCAGCGCTCGACACCGCACGCACGCGCCCACTCACCGTCGAAGAGTCGGGCCGGCTCGAACTCCTGCTGCTGCGCTACCTGCGCGGCGACACAACGGCGGACGCCGCCGACCTCGCCTCCGTGCTGAGAGAAATTCGCCAGCGCGATGAAACGCGCCCGCTCGTCCTCGCCGTCGAGCGCTGGCTCCACGCCAGCGACAGCGGCGAGCCCGCCCGTGCCCACGCGGCCGCCGCGCTCGAAGAGCTCCGGCGCACGCGCCTGAGCGAACCCAAGGTGGGGGTGCCCGCATGACCTTCCTCCACCCGTGGGTGCTGTTGCTCTTGGCGGTGCCCGTGCTGCTGCTCTGGTCGATCGTTGCTCGTGGCGCGGGCGCGGTGCTCCCCTTCGACCACCAGGCGCACACCAAGCGGCGCTGGCTCCGCTGGGTGCTGGGCGTGTTCGAGGTCGTTCCCCTGCTGCTGCTGGCCGTCGCGCTGGTGATGATGGCCGGCCCGCAGACGATGAAGAAACCCAAGGCCGAGCGCCTCCTCACCAACATCCAGATCGCCCTCGACGTCTCCGGCAGCATGTCCGGCCCACGCTACCGCATGGCCTCAAAGGCGATCGTCGACTTCACGAGCGCGCGCGAGGGCGACGCCTTCGGCCTCACCATGTTCGGCTCCCACCAGATCCGCTGGATCCCCCTCACCCGTGACCTCGCCGCCATCCGCAACGCCATGCCCTTCGCCGACCCCGAGCACCAGCCCATGCACATGAGCGGCACCGCCATCGCCGCCGCGCTGCGCTTCTGCCGCGCGAACATGGAGGCCGAGGCCACCGAGGGTGACCGCCTGATCCTCATGGTCAGCGACGGCGCCAGCTCAGACCTTGACGGCGGCGAGAACGAGAAGGTCGCCCAGGAACTCAAAGAGGCCGGCATCACGCTCTACCACGTCCACGTCGCCGAGGACAACATCCCCTCCGAGGTGGTCGACATGGCCAGCGCCACCGGCGGCGGCGCGTTCACCGCCACCGACGCCGAGAGCCTCCGCCAGGTCTTCCGCCACATCGACAAAATGAAGCCCGCCAAGTTCACATCCACCGGCACCATCCCGATGGACCACTTCCGCCCCTTCGCGATCCTGGCCCTTGCGCTCGCGGGCCTCCACACCCTTGGGCTCCTCGGCGCGAGGTATACACCGTGGTAACGCCCTGGCTCATCGCGCTGGCGGCGGCCGCCCTCGCTGGTATCGGCGAGTGGCTCCACGCCCGGCGCACCGCTCGCATCGCACGCCTGGCGTTCGGCGCAGAGGGCGAGCCCGCCGCGTGGGCCCGCGCCGCTCCAGCCCTGCGCGTGATCGGCCTCGCCGCCGCCGCGTGGGGCGCATCGGTCCTGATCTCCTACGACCCAGTCGGCGGAGACCAGACCCCCTCGCCGCGAGCATCCAAGCAGCTCCTGATCGCCCTGGACGTCTCCCCCAGCATGCTCATCAAAGACGCCGGCCCCGAGGCCGAGAAGGTGACGCGCAGCCAGTGGGCCGGCAAGGTCGTCCAGGGTGTGCTCGACCGGCTCGACATGAAAGAGACGCGCATCTCGCTCGTCGCCTTCTACACCAAGTCGATGACCGTGCTGCAAGACTCCACCGACAAGAACGTCATCGCCAACATGTTCGACGGCCTCCAGCTCCACGTCGCCTTCGACCCCGGTCAGACCGACCTCGCCTCCGGCGTCAACGCCGCGCTGCAGTTCGCCCGCCCGTGGGCCCGCCGCTCCACCACCCTCATCATCGTCAGCGACGGCGACGCGCGCGCGGAGCTCGGCCAGGTCACCCTCCCCCCCGCAATCGCCGACACCATCGTCATCGGCGTCGGTGACCCCAACAAAGCCACCATCGTCTCCGGTCACAGCTCCAAGCAGGAGTCGCTCTCGCTCAAAACCCTCGCCGCGCGGCTCAGCGGCACCTACCACGAGGGCAACCGCCTCCACCTCCCCAGCGACGTCCTCGCCCGGCTCGCGATGATCAGCCCAAACGCCGGCGGCGACCTCGGCGAGCGCGACGCGGCCCTTATCGCCCTCGGCGCCGGCGGCTCGATCACCGCCCTCATAGGCCCCGCCCTCATGCTCGTGGGCCTCAAGCGCTCGCACGCCCGCGAGCGCCGTGCACGCGTGACAACCCTCACCGGAGCCGCCACATGATCCTCAATCGCATCGCGTGGACAGTCTGGGCGCTCATCCCCGTCGCGGGCCTCGCCTACCACTTCGGGCCCGGCCAGCGCGCGTACACAGAAGACCGCGCCGGCGACCTGCTCGCCCAGGCCCGCAGGCTCGACGCCGCCGCCGAGACCGCTCAAGAGACCGCCTACACCGCCCATCTCGCCGCCCTCACCGCCCGAAAAACCGCGATCGACTTGAAGACCGCCGAGTCGGCCGCGGCCGCCAAGTCAGCCGCCGAAGCAGAAGACACCGCCTACACCCAGGCCGCCGCCGCGTGGAACGCCGCCGCCGACAAGCTGCGCGCGGCCCACGAGATGCTCGAGGCCACCGGCTCCGACAAGGCCCCCGCCGTGCGCATCGCCCGCAACCGCGCGCTTATCCGCGCCGGCAGCATCGCCGAAGGCGTCGGCGATCTGGAGGCGATGCTCGACACCCTCAGCGAACGCGGCGATGCTTCAACGCCCCTCGCCGACCACGCCCGCGAAGAAGCGGCCACCGGTTACTACTACGGCGCTCGCCTGCTGCGTGCCGCCGGCAAGCCCGCCAGCGAGTGGCGCGAAGTCTCCGGTCAGGCGCGTCAGAACTTCCGCTACCTCGCCGAGACCGGCACCAACGCGGCCGATCCGAAGGTCGCCGAGCGTCAGAAGAACCTTGAGCTCGTGCTCAACCTCGAGCAGAGCGACGCCGACGACCTCCAGGCTAAACCCCTGCCCAAGTACAGCCCGCGTCGCGGCGCTGAAGGGCTCCGCCCGGGCAACCGGCCCGGCAAGACCAAGCGCCCGCCCAACCGCAGGGATGGACGCGGCGCAGGCGGAGTCGGTGACATCGAAGGCGGCTGGTAAGCACACCGCAGGGCAAAACAGAGCAAGGACAGACGACCATGACCACGATGCCAACCCGCTTCGCAACGCTCGCCGCCTGCTGCACCGCGCTCCTGTGCGCCGGCGCAGCCGCCCAGTCGATCATGCCCGCGATCCCGCTGCGCCCCGCTAAGGCCGCGATGCCCGTAGCGCCATCCCCCGACGCCGAGCCGCCCCCCCCCGCTCAGCCAGACGGCGGCGCCGATGCATCCCTCCCCGGCGCGCTCCCCGGTCAGCCCGCCGGCCCCTTCTCCGCCGATGAGATCGCCGAACTCCAAGCGCAGCTCGAAGCCCTGGACAAAGACCGCCAGGACGAGATGAAGGCCTACTACAAAGACCTCGGCTACGACCTCGACCAGCTCCTCGGCTACGCCACCGCCGCGAGCGCCGAGGCCAACCGCATCCGCGAAACCGTCGCCGCCATGCGCGAGATGGACTTTGCACGCACGCCGCAGAACGTGCTCGCGGCGCGCTCCAAGCTCGGCTTCGGCCAGGTCCCCATGCCCAACCCGTCTACAGCGCGCGGCGCTGACATCGCCCGCTGGCTCCACCTGCAGGTCATGGCCGGTGAGTGGGGCGTGCTCAACAGCTACCTCTCGCAGCGCTCAAAGCCCGAGGCGCAGCAGGTCTACTCGCAGATCCTCCAGTCGCTCAACCGCGTCAACGCGGGCCTCCTGCCCGAAGAGGTCCTTGCCTTCGCCGACGCCTGCCCCGAAGACCCAAAGCCCTGGCAGCTCACCGCCTTCGCGGGCATGCTGCGCGCGGCGTCGGACAAGAACAGCCCCGGCCCCATGCTCGCGCTGGTCAAGGCCGGCACCGAGCTCTTCGGCCCAGCCGACGCGGCCACCAGGCGCCGCACCGTCGAACTCCTCGCCGGCGCCGGCCTGCTGCCGCAGGCGTACGAGTACCTCCCCTCGCTCGCAGATGCCCGCGCAGCGGGTGATGGCGAGCTGATCCTCGTCCACGGCCGCTACCTCGCCGACCTCGCCGCAACCGCGGGCCCCGGCCCCGAGGGCGACGCCAACCGGGCCGACGCATGGGCCCTCTTCTGCGAGGTGGCGCTCACCGACCGCGCATCCCAGCCCTCGCGTCAGGAGGCCATCAAGCAGGCCGTCGGCCTCATGACCCGCATGCCCCGCGCGCAGGTCACCCCGTGGCTCCGCGACGTCTTCGCCAACGACACCCTCGGCCCCGCCGCGCTCCAGGCGATCGCCCTCAGCGCCGCCGGTATCGGTGACGCGAAGCAAGACGAAGAGCAGCGGGCCCAGTCCATCCTCGCGCTCAAAGAAGCCGTCGACGTCCTGCTCGAACGCAAGGACCTTGATCAATCCGTCCTGCGCGTGCCCATGCGCATGCTCACCGCCGCGCTGGTCACCGAGATGGAGAACGCCGTCGCCCAGAAGGGCCGCCAGCGCACCATCGCCAAAGAAGCGCAGCTCCTCCTCCGCGCCATCCCCAGCAAGGCCTGGTTCGACGCCCTCGAGCCCAGCCTCGCCGTGCGCGCCGGCAGGGCCTGCATCGGCATCGCCACCATCGCCGACGAGACCGACCTCGCCCTCAACCTCGTCACCGACGCCGTCGCCCGCACGCCCGATCAGGCCGTGCCCATCGCCGACGCCTTCCTCAAAAACTGGGAGATGCGCCTCGCCCCCAAGAGCGACATCGACCCCGACGCCATGATGTACTACTTCTGGCGCGAGGCCATCGCCCAGGCCCCCCTCACCCGCGGCCGCCAGCGCCGCAACCTCGACCGCCTGGGCCGCCTCATCGACACCCTTGCCACCGCGGGCGTCGACGCACGCACGCTCCCCACGCTCGCCTCCGCGTTCAGGGCGTGCCACGGCATCACCGAGGTCTACGACGCCGCCGACATCCAGCGCGTCTTCGGCTCCATCGAGCAGATCCCGCCGCAGACGTGCGCTGCCCTCGCCGCAACCATGGCCGCAAGCCTCAACGGCGACTGGCGCAACCGAGCCACGCAGGTGCGCCAGGGCGTCAAGCGCACCGACACCGAGATCGCCCAGCTTGTTGACAAGGGGTACGGCATCGCCCTCGAGCTCATCGACGCCGCCCTCGCCCACCGGCCCGACTCCTGGCGCTTCGCCGTCGTCAAGGCCGGCCTCGCCTACGACCGCATGCAGTTCCGCATCGCCCAGAAGCAGGGCGGAGACGCGGCCAAGCAGGCCGAGTTCAAAGCCCAGGCGTTCGCCGCCTTCGAAGAGGCCGCCGCCCGCTACGCCAGCGCAATCGCCACCGGCACAGAGCGTGAAGATATCGGCGTCTACGAGCGCTGGTTCGGCGCCGCCATGGGCACCTCGCAGCTCAACTTCATCAGCGCTGACGACCTCCCAAGCGAAGCAGGCGAAGCCCCCAAGGACGACCAGGTCGAACGCATCCGCAAGGCCATCGCCGCTCTGCCGCCCGACGCGGCCTTCCGCCACATCAGCGACTTCGCCCGCGTCATCAGCGCCGCCGTCTCACGCGCTGAGCCCGAGGTCAAGCCGCGCCTGGTCAAGCAGGCCCTCCGCGTGATCGGCGACCACCCCGCCGGCGCGTCCCTCCGCTCACTCCAGGAGCTCTACCGCGACCTGGTGAAGGACGAGATCAAGCTCCGCATGCTCATCGACGGCGACGACC
>JAUXUZ010000468.1 GCA_030680655.1 Phycisphaerales bacterium | reverse complement strand
CCCCCCCCCCCCCCAGCCCAAACGCTCTGATCGCTTACGCGTTCCACAGATCGCTTTGACTCGTTGGGTCTGGGAGCGATGGCTTTGCCCGCGCTCCGCTGTGCCCGATCGAGCCTACGACTCCTTCCGCCTGGTCCGACTTCACAACGATCTGCGTTGACGCGCTTTCGTCATCTCCACCCGCTTCATCTGCGGGCACGAAGGGGATCAACCCCGCTTCGAACGCCAATACCTGCTCGGAGCGCGGGCGCGAGCGGATGTCCACGATCATCCCCGAGGGCGACTCGAGCATCCACACCAGTGGGTTGCGCATCATCAGGCTCGGCAGCGTCCACTCCGGGTCAAACTGGCCCAGGCCCAGCAGCTTGCGGATTTGCCTGCTCTTGGCCTGCATGCTCGACTCCGAAACCCCGAACCCGGCCGCGACCTCCGCAATTGTCTTGACCGGCGGAAAGTCCGGATCGCTCAGGAAATTCACAAACCCCAGCGCCGCCACGATCGCCGCCGCCCACCCCTGGGGCGAGGCCTTCCCTTCGACCACGGGTGAGCGCTTGCCGCACAACGCCGCCGCCATCACGCGGCAGTAGAGCGCGTACTCGCCGTGCAGCGGCTGGAGGTGGTTGGCGCAGTACCAGTCGGTGCGCTCGACGATCGCCAGGTACCGCTCGCGGTGCGTACGCCCGACCGTGTCGAGGAGGGCCTGAAACTCAACGTCGAACCCTTTGATCTCTGCGATCGCCTCGGAGAGCTGCGCAGCGCCAGTGGGAGTGGGGAGGCGGGACGGGGGCTCCTTGCCAGCGTGGTTCTTACGCGCCATCGTAAATCCTCCTCACAAACGCCCACGAGACTCCACATCACACCACGAAGACCTTCAGCACTTCATCGCCGTAGTGGTTGATCACCTTCACCGCGATCTTCCCCCCTCCCTTCCCCTTGGGCTTGTCGAACGGGCGGCTCACGGTGCTGTAGAGGGTGCTCCATGCGCCTTCGTCTACCTCGGCCCGCAGCGCCCGCTTGAGGCGGTCGTAGGGGCCGCCGTCTTCTTTGCTGGCCGCGCCGGTGAAGTAGGCGTGGCGGACGAAGAAGCTCTCGCCATTGTAGTCGGTGTCGATGAACCAGCAGGCGATGTCGCCGACTGATGAGGAGCGGACCTCGCCGGTGGTGGGGTCGTAGACGTCGAGACCCTTGATCTCGACTTCGATCTGGGTACCACCACGCTCGGCGTGGTGTTCCCCCTTCTTGTCGGACCCCTCGCGGAGCGAGGGGGTACCCGAGGCCGGCCGGATCACTACATCCGGCTCGCCGAAGATCATGAAGAGGTTGCCTGCGCCGGTTTTCTTGAGGAGGTCGCCCATGGCGATGTCGGCGTTGATGCGGACGGGGAGGACGAGAACGTTCACCTCGTGCGCAGCGTGATGGATGAAGTGTTTGGCTCTGACAACTTCGTAGCCTCAATCGTCACACGCAAGACCGCAGGGCAGCCGTCTGAGCTGCTAGCGGGGACTGCCGATTACATCCTGTGGTTTGCCAAGGACAGGGAGCGTATTAAGGCTCGAAAGCTCTACCTCGACAAGATCGAAGGAGTTTCTATCGAGCGCTACGACCAAGTTGAGCTTGCTGATGGCACGCGGCGCCCCATGACCGCCGACGAAAAGGAAGACCCCGCCAGCCTCGCCAACAACCCCGACATCAAAGAGGGGATGAGCCGCGACGAGATCGACCGCGCCATCAAGCGCCACGCCGAGACCGAGGTGCTCTACGACAAGCCGTACGAGGATGCCAAGGGCATCCGCGTCTGCGGCCCCTTCACGGTGGAGAGCCTCAGCCCCCACCGCACCCTGAGCCTGGAGACCAAGCGCGAGCGTTCGACCAAGGGGGAGGAGGTGGAAGGAACGACGGTCACCACCAAGGTCATCGGCCCCGACGACTTCGGCCGCCTCATCCTCGACAACATGAAGCGTGCGGGCGTGCAGAACACGTTCAAAGGCGAGAAGATGGCCTTCGAGACCCTCGACCCGCACCCGGGCGAGTGGATCCAAGGGGCGGGCGCGTACACCGACAAAGTGGGCAAACGGCAGCGTGTCGCCGTCTGCATCGGCCCCGAGCACGGCACCGTCGGCCCCGAGCTGGTGAAAGAGGCCGCCAAGGAAGCGGTGAAAGGCGTCGGCTTCGACACCCTCCTTATCGCCGGCTTCGCCTTCGACCCGCGCGTGGGTGAGGAGGCCAAGCGCTACGGCGCCCTCACGGTCGCCGATCTGCATGAAGATCGAGCCGCTCTCGGTCAGCAATTCGCGGGCAACGGTGAGCCGGTCACGGATGTAGGACAAATAGGAGTGGATTGCCGTCAGCGGCAGCCGTTCATGTACATGTCGACGTAGGCGACGAAGTCGTTGTTGTTGAGGAGACCGTCTGAGCCCTGGAGGCCGCCCTGCCGGCCGACGTCTGCGAGGTAGCTGGACGCGAAGTAGCGGTTGAGGAAGACGACGAAGTCGTTCTGGTTGAGCAGGCCGTCCGGCCCGGGGACGCCGCCCTGACTGCCGATATCGGGCGGGCATTGGTCGCGCGCGTAGGGGATGGCGGGGAGCGTTGAGAACTGCTCGAGGAAGGGGACGACGGTGTTGTTGAAGTAGGGGGCCTGGGTGTCGTAGTCCTGCTGGGTGCGGTACCAGCCCCAGACGAGCGCCCCGTTGCAGCCCATCTCGCGGCTGATCTGGAGCGGCCGCTGCGTGTTGAACGTGTTGCAGTTCTGCGTGCCGTACCAGGCGTTGCTGGAGTGGTAGGCGAACGACACGTACGGGTAGACGGGCTTTCCGTTGGCGCAGCGCTGAGCCTCGGCGATGTTGTTGCGGACGTAGAACTCGAACGCGGACTGGTGGTCTTGGCCCGGGCCCTTCACCTGGCCGTCGGGGATGGACTGGTAGAAGCTGTAGATGGAGGGGATAACGACATCAACGAGTTGCCAGAACCAGGGGACCTCGTCGTGGCCGACGCGCATGTTGTGGGCGGAGACGGGGAAGACCCAGTCCCAGTAGGTCTGCGTCGGTTGGTTGTAGATGCCGACCTTGGCGAGCGGGCGGACAGCGCGGACGGCGGCGACGGTGAGCTCGAAGAACTCGCGCGTGGTCGACATCCACTCCTGCTTGAAGTACTCCTCGCGCTGGGCGGCGTTCATCGGGGCGAGCGTGGCGGCTCGCGTGATGCTGAGCGCCTCGCGCCAATCGTCGCGGAAGTCGTAGTCATGGGCGAGCGGGCCCTCGTTGCTTGGCCAGCCGTAGTGCCCGGTCCACCAGGGACAAAAGAACTCGTAGTCGAGGATGAGCAGGCCGTCGAAATTGGCGTGCGGGATCCACGAGGTGAGCAGGGCCTGAAGCTGCGGAAGGAATGCGGCGTAGTAAGCGGGGCGCCCACCGGGGTAGTTCTCGATCATGTGCGGGCCCTGCACCGCGTAGAGGGGCGTTGCGAGCGCGGGGACCAGGACGATGTCCTGGCGGAACGGGACCTGACCCGAGTTCACGTTGAACCACGCGGGTTGGTCGGCATAGATCCCGAAATAGAGCCCGAACTCGCTCGGCGGGTTCATGCCGCGGCGGCCTTGCTCGATGATCGGCGCCGTGATTGGGAATGGCCACTGCGGCCACGGTGGCGGTGATGCGCTGACGATGGATGCGAGCGAGAGAAGGACCAGCGCAAGAAGTGCGCTTGACCGAACGTGCCTGAGCATCTTTGATCACTCCGCTGCGGCCTACCCCGGCCGCGGTTCCTATAACGGAGGGAAGATACCGATTACATAACCGAACGTGCACCGAGCAAGTGCGGTAATTTGGGGTATTGGGCACGTTTGTCCGCCGAAAGAGGGGAGTAAAATATGCTTCATCTTAAGTGTTTGTCCTATTTGGCTTCTTTTTTGGGTGCCGCTACTGCACTTTTTTGGTAGAAGGCGGCGCGGGCCGGTGTGTGCACCGCAGACGCGCGAACGGCCGAATGACGGAAGAGCACTGGAGGTGCTTGATGGACAAGCGGAGGCTTGGCGGGTTTTTCGTGTTTGGGGTGGTGGCGTTGTTCGTTGGGGCGTGCGCGCAGGCTTCGAAGAGTGAGGTGGCCGGGGCGAAGGTCGGCGCGGCTGAAGAGCGTGGCGCAACCGCGGACCTTGTCGCGCGCAGCGCTGATGCGATGTCACGGTTCTGGGATGAAGAGAAGTCCGGCGGCACCAGGCCGGCCGCGGACGCGGCGCCGGTCGTTCGCGCCGACAGGAACGCTGCGCCGGCGGCGGGGGCGGACGTTGCGGTGCCAATGCCAAGCGCGGACGCGGCGGGTGCGCCGGTGGAAGCGCCGGAGAGTGTGACGATCGCGGTGCCGCTGCCTTCACCGAGCGCGGTGTTCGCGGCACCGGCAGCGCCGCGCGAGGCGGCGCCGATGGCTGGCGGGATCGCGGGGTTCTTCAGTGCCGGCGCGGTGGCGGGTTCAGCGGAGGCGTTGAAGCACCAGGCGTTTCGGATCCGGGTGATTGCGCTGTGCTCGAAGGTGGATGGGTTCGGGCGGTTCACGCGGCTGGAGACGGCGAAGATCACGGGGCGGCCGGTGCCGCTGCTTGTCTACACGCAGGTGGACGGGTTCGCATACCGGACGCTCAGCGGCGACGAGACGGCGCCGACGACCGACGACGGGAAGACGCAGTGGGTGGTGGACCTTGGCCAGACGGTGTCGGTCTACCGGTTGAGCGAGGAGGGGAAGGGGACCGACGAGCAGGTGCTGTATGTGCCGGAGCAGCCGTGCCGCGATGTTGCGGTGGGGAAGCGTCGCGACCACTTTCTGGTGCAGCGGATCGACCTTTCACCGTGGCTGGTGGCGGGTAAGTACGCGGTAAAGGTGACGCTGCGCGACAAGGCGACTGGCCTGATCGACGAGCGCGTGACGGAGCTTGTGCTGCGGTAGATAGGTGCGCGTGGGGAGTGGCGACGCGCTGTGTGGCCTATTGAAGACGCAGAGTCCTCAAAGCAGGACTCTGCGGCACCCGGTCTGCGGTGTGGTTATGACCGTGCGGTCGGGTCCACGCCCTTGGTGCAGCGGTAGACGAACGCGGGGGGGAAGTTGCGGAGCACAAGGTCGGTGCGCTCGACGCGTGCGAAGTAGTGGGGGAGGAGTTTCTTGAGGCGCTTGCCGCCGGGGGTGATCGAGTCGAGCCCGAGGTAGCAGAACGTGAGCATGACGCCGCCGGGGCGCAGCGCGCGGTGGGTGGCCATGAGCAGCTGGCGCTGGAGCTTCTCGTTGAACGACGCCCAGGGGAGGCCGCAGAAGACGACGTCGATTGAGTTGGTTGGTGGGATGCCCTCGAGCCTGAGCAGGCGCGGCAGGTCGCTGACGGAGGCGGTGTGGATGTGGAGGCCGGGGTGTCGTTCTTTGAAGAGGGCGGTGAGGGTCTCGGAGAGTTCGATGGCGAAGTACTTTCCGCCGCGGGGGAGTGCGGCGGCGATGTGCCCGCTGAAGGCGCCGGTGCCGGGTCCGTACTCAACGACGGTGCGTGCGTGCTCGATGCCGCTGGAGCGGATCATGCGTTTGGCGAGGTGCTTTGACGACGGGAGGAGGGCGCCGACCTGGTTTGGGTTCTTGAGGTAGGCGGCGAGGAACGACCGCTTGGCGCGGGGGGGCTCCTTCGAGGCGTGGGCGGGCTTGGGGCGCTTGGAGGTGGCGGCTGGTTGGGGTTGTGGGTTGGCCAAGGGAGTGCAGAATAGCCGATCTGTTGCGGGGTGCGGTGCGTAGGGGTGGCGTGGAACCAACGAACGTCTGTGCCGCGGGGGCGTCTGAGGCTGCGAATGAGGCTGGGGCCGGTACGGGGGCCAGATCGGTCCGCGCGGGCATTGCGCGGCGGTGGAAGTGGCCGGTGGGGGTGGTGGTAGCCGGGGCCGGCGCGGCGACGCTCTTCGCGTTTGCGTGCCCGGCGCTGCTGGAGCGGGGTGATCGGTTGACGGTGGCGGTGACGCACGCGGCGTGCATGCTGCGGACGTTCGGTCTGCAGTGCGGTGTGGGGGTGGCGGTGGTGGGTGTGCTTGCGTGGTTGATCGGGCTGCGGCGGCTGGCGCTGTTGGCGGCCGTTGTCGGGGCGGTGTGGATTGGGCCGGAGGCGTGGAAGTGGAGACCCGCGGGCGGGGCGGGTGCGGCTGGCGAATCGCGGCTCACCGTGCTGACGGTCAACGCGTTGTTTGGGCGGTGCAGCGTGGAGGCGATCGACCGCGAGGCGCTGGCGTGTGACGCCGATCTGATCGTGATTCAGGAGTACACGCCCGCGCTTGAGGGGTTCCTGCGGCCGGTGCTGGCGCGGTACCCGCACCGGGTGGAGATGGCGCGTGACGACGGGTTCGGTCAGGCGGTCTACAGCCGGATGCCGTTTGTCGGCGACGCCCGCGTATATCCGAGTGAGGGTGGCGGTCGGTGGAGCAGCCAGCCGCAGATCACGGTGGATGTGCGGCTTGACGGGGGGCTGGTACGAATTACGGATGTGCACCTGCTCTCGCCGGTTGGGCTGAGCGTGATCGCCGAGCAGCGTCGTGAAGCGCTGGGGCTGGCCCGGGCGGTGCGGGCATCGCTGAGCGAGTCGGGCGCTGACGGCGTGCGGGTCGAGCGGGTGCTGGCGGGCGACTTCAACGCGACGACGGATGGGCACCTGCTGCGGCCGCTGCTGGAGGCGGGGATGGTTGATTCGTGGCGTCAGGCGGAGCGGGGGCGGGGGGGAACCTGGCCGGCGGATGTGCCGCTGCTGAGCCTGCTGGGGAAGATCCGGCTGGACAACCTGCTGCACAGCGACGGCCTGGTGTGTGTGGCGGCGGGGGT
>JAUXUZ010000466.1 GCA_030680655.1 Phycisphaerales bacterium | reverse complement strand
CCCCCCGCCTCCGCCCCCCCCGCCGCCCCGCCCTCCCCCGAGCCCATCATCGAACCCCGGTTCGCCATGCCGACCGCCCCCACCGCCCACGGCTCGCTCGCCGGGCTCGGGCTGTCGATCCGTGATTTTCTCACCGACGGCTCGCTGGCGCACATGTGCGACGAGTTCTCGCGCCTCTCGGGCGTGCCCGTCTGGCTGCGCGACCTTGAGGGCATGGTGATCGTCCCCACCGAGGCCCCCACCGTCGAGCGCGACGGCGCACCCCGCAGCGCTTCCAAGTCTCAGCCCTGGCGCGTCGTCGACGCCACCACCGGGGCCGTGCGCGCGTTCTCGATGGTCGGGCGGACGTACGACCCGTCGGTGCAGCTCTACATCGCCCCCATCCGCACCAGCGTCGGTGACATCGGCTCCATCGCCATGCCCGCCGCGTGGGACGACGACGACCCGATCTCGCGCCGCGCCCTGGAACGCGCCGTCACCATCCTCGCCTCCACCGGCGTCGAGCACGTCGAGGGGATGCTGATCCTGCGCGAGCGCGTCGAGGCGCTCGACGCCCTCTTCCGCCTCTCGTCACTGCTGGTCAAGGCCGACGACCCCGACAAGCTCGTCCAGGCCGCGCTCGACCTCGCCCTCGACGTGCTGCGCATGGACGCCGGCTCGCTCAGCGTGATCGACGACACCGCCGATGGCGAGATCACCCACCGCGCGGTGCGCAACCTCTCGCCCGCGTGGCTCGCCGAGAACGCCCCCCTCAGCGCCGACGGGGCGCTCCGCAGCGCTGCGCTCCGCGGCGAGGTCATCGCCGTGACCGACCTGCAGCACGACCCGCGCATCTCCGACCCCTCGCGCCCCGCGGCCGAGGGGCTCGTCGGGCTCCTCTCCGCCGGGCTGATCTTCGCCGGGCGCGCCGCCGGGCTCATCCGCCTCTACTCGCGCACGCGGCGCGAGTTCACCCAGAGCGAGATGAACCTGCTCCGCTCCATCGCCGACCACGCCGCCATGGCCCTGGCCCACGCACGCCTCCGCCTGCTGCGCGACCAGGACACGCAGATGCGCCGCCAGCTCAAGCTCGCCGCCGACGTGCAGCAGCGCATGCTGCCCCGCACCCTCCCGGCCTTTGACCGCTTCGACCTCGCCGCCCGGTACGTCCCCTCCTACCAGCTCGGCGGCGACTTCTACGACGTCTTCGAGCGCGACGGCTCGCTCGCGCTCGCCGTGGGTGATGTGGTGGGCAAGGGTGTGCCCGCGGCCTTGATCATGTCGTCGGTGCGCTCGGGCTTCCGCGCGTTCTGCTCAACCGGCGCGCCGCTCGACACCGTGATGGGCCAGCTCAACCGCGCCACCGCCCGCGACACCCTTGAAAGCGAGTTCGTCACACTCTGGGCCGGCACGCTCAACCCCGCCGACCTCTCCGTCTCGTTCTGCTCCGCCGGGCACGACCCCGCGCTGGTCTTCTCCGCCGGCACGGGCGACGGCCAGATCCACGTGCGCGAGCTCGCCACCGGTGACATGGCCCTGGCGGTCGACGCGACGCAGACCTACCACCTGGGCACCCACACGCTCAAACCGGGGGATGTGCTGCTCACCCACACCGACGGCCTCTCCGACGCCACCGACTTCAACGGCAAGCGCTTCACCCACCAGCGCATCCGCGAGACGGTTGTCCGCCTGCTCGCCACCGAGCCCGACGCCCCCGCCGCGAAAATCGTCGAGCACCTGATGTGGACCATCCGCCAGTTCGCGGGTGTGCGACTCTCCACCGACGACATCACCCTCGTCGTCGTGCGTGTGCGGGCCTAACCCCGCCCGCATCGGCGCGCGAGATCGACCTCTTGGCGTGCACGGCTTGGACCGGGCCCATCCAAAAAAGCAGCCGCCCGGATCGCTCCGGGCGGCTGGTACCTACATGTGATTCACTGCCGGACTGATCGACGATCGATCAGGCGCGACGGCGACGGAGGGCAGCCAGGCCGCCGAGGCCGAGCATCGCGGCCGCGCCCGGGGTGGGGACAACCGAGTACGTGCCGATCAGCGCCGTGCTGGGCGTGATATCGTCGGCCGTGTCAGCGGGGAAGAAGATGTTGCCGCTGGTGTTCGCGTTGGCGAACAGGGCGTACACGGCCGCGCTGACGTTCCACGTGCCCGAGCCGGCGAAGGCCTGGGTGCCGGCGGTGAAGGTGGACGTTCCGGCGGTGGAGTAGCTCCAGACGTTGAGGCCGGGGTCACTCGTTCCACCACGGAAGAGCAGGGGCGTGCCGTCCGAGGGGTTATTGAACGTTGTGAGGCTGTTGCCGGCAACACCCGTCGACGAGAGCGAGCCGTTCGTGTTGAAGAAGTTGGCCAAGTAGAAACCGGTGCCGGTGCTGCCCGACGCCGTAGCGGCCGACAGATTCGTCGTGGCGGTGATGGTGACCTGGTTCAGCACGGACAGATCGACCGTCAGCACGTGGTTGGCCATCGCGACCGACGACGTACCAGCGAGCGCAGCGAGCATAACGATGTTCTTCATAGTGATTTCCTCTTCTTGCCGGAAGTTCCCGGCGCTACCCGCGCCCGGGCTTTCGCCCAAACGCGGTCCCCATAGCGGGGCAACAAAGATTTGAAGAGGCGACGTTCGCCTCTCTCTTCCCGTGTGCCAACCCTCTCCCGGGTCAGCAGCAATCCACCTGCAAACTACAACACGAAGTTCGCGCCTGCAAGCGCCGAGAATTCATTTATTTTTGTTCATCGTTTCAAGCCTGTTTTCGTGGTGCAAACGGAGCTCACGCTCTCACGGTTAATGAGCCACAATGAAGTGAATGCGAGGTATGCGTGAGCGTCTCTTCATTCACCGTCCACTCGTCTTGTGGATCAAGCGACGAGGCAAGTGGTGCCTGGCTGGGTTGGGCATCGCGTGCGCATCGGTCTCGGAGCAGCCGGCTATCGCGCTCGCTCGGCTCACCGCGCTCAAGCCGGGGCATGTGCTGCTCACCCACACAGACGGCCTCTCCGACGCCACCGACTTCTACGGCAAGCGCTTCACCCACCAGCGCTTCCGCGAGACGGTCGTCTGCCTGCTCACCACCGAGCCCGATGCGCCCGCCGCGAAGATCGTCGAGCACCTGATGTGGACCATCCGCCAGTTCGCAGGCGTGCGACTCTCGACCGACGACATCACGCTGGTGGTGGTGCGGGTGCGCGCATGAGATCGCCGGGGCAATAACACAAGAAAGCACCCGACAGTCGGCGCTCATGGAGCGGATGCGGAACGCACGCTGCCGCGGCGCACGCCCGTCCAGTTGATCGCCAGTTGCAGGGCGTACACGCCTCAAAAAACAGCCCGCCCGGATCGCTCCGGGCGGGCATTGAGTCACTGAGGTTTCAGGCCGCTGCGTGGATCAGACGCGACGGCGACGAGCCGCGGCCAGCATGCCCAGGCCCATGAGGCCGGCGGTGCCGGGGGTGGGGACGAAGTTGATGTTCACCTGCGTGGTGCCGTAGGTGGTCGTCGTGCCGAGCGTGGTGTTGTTGAACTGCCAAGCCGAGTGCAGGCCCGTCGCGCCGACGGAGTTGACCGCCGTGGGCAGGCCGGTGATGTCAGCGTTGTAGAAGCCGAGCGAGAAGAAGTAGGTGCCTGCGGGCATCGTGAAGGCTGAGTCACGACCGTTGTAAGCGACGCCGCCAGCGGCGGCGGTGTACGGACGACCGTTGGCGGTGGGCGAAGTGTTGCCGTAGGACAACTGCGAACGGAGGCCTGAGCCGTCATCGTCGTCGGCGCTGTACGCGATGAGCTGACCGCTGCTGTTCTGGTAGAACAGGTTGATCTGGCTGTCCATCGTGCCGCTGCTGTTGGCGTTGTTCTCGGTGTCGAGATCGAGCAGGAAGCCCGGGAGCGTGCCGCCGTAGGCCAGCGTGAAGCTGAACCACTGCAGGGGGTTCGCGGCATCGGTCGTCACCGCGCCGGAGTTGTACACGTACGAGCCGATGCCCGTGTCGATGATGCCCAGGTTGGTGAAGCTGGCCGGCGCGGCAACCCCGGTGACCGAGTTCACGTTCGTCGGTGCCGAAGAGGTGTTGACCGGGTTGAGGATCACGCGGACGTTGTTGTGCGACGCGTTGCCGGCAGCGGCGAACGACTGGTGGGAGTAGAACGAGAGGTTCGTCCCACCGGTGTAGTTGGTCGTGAAGTTACCGGTCCAGTACATGTTGTTGACCGGGTTCACGTTACCTGCCGAACCGATGGCCGAAGCGGCGTTCACCACGTAGCGGGGTGAGACAGATGACGTGGATGGGCCGGTGTTGGCGGTACCGAGCGCACCGGTGGAGTTGGCGCCCATGCTGATGTCGACCTCGTTGGACCACTGGTTCGTGGTCGTGTTCGGGCCGGTCCAGTCCATGACTACGAGGTAGGAGGTGTAGGTGCCAGCGGGGGCTGGGCCCAGGTTAAACTCCTGCCACGTGGTGCCGATCGTGCCCGACCCGGTTTGGGTGAAGGCTGGGAAGGCGTACTGCGCTTGGGCCATGCAGGCCACAGAAGCCAGCGAACCGGTAGCGATGATCATCTTGCGAACGAGCGTCATGGGTCTCTCCTCTTTCTCTTCTTCCATCCGCCTCCCGCTTTGGCAGAAGGACCGGATGAGCCCTCACTCACACGAGCAAGTTCGGGCGGGGTCTGTAAATGTGCGGAAGATCTCTCTCTACTGCACACGCCGGCACACGGCCAAGCACTCTCATTTTACAGTAACTTTGAGGTCGTGCAAGTACCAAATCGAAAAAAAACTTCATAAAACAAGGGAACCGGTTACACCAGACGAGTAAATGCCCAAATCTCGCGCGGCCTTCCCCATCAGTGGTTGAACTTGCTCACACATTCGACTAATTGTTCGGACGCTGTACGGCTTCGGCCCAAATCGTGCTCAGCGCAGCTCCAAACCGCGTGCCCATGGCCCGGCCATCACAAAGGACTGATTGGTACAGCCGGTCACGCAGCGTCTGGTGGTAACGGGAAAGCCGTTGCCTGTCCTCCGCGAGATTGACGACTTTCTCGACGTAGTCGGCGTCACTGGTGGCGACCAGCTCGGACAACCCAACCGCGGTGAGCAAGGAGAGCCCCACGCGGGACGCGTGCGAGCTGCCGACGAGGCTGACCACGGGCACACCCATAAGTAGAGCCTCGCAGGTTGTCGTCGTGCCGTGATAGGGGAAACTGTCTAAGGCGATATCGATCTGCTGGTACTGCGCGAGGTGATCGGTGATTGTCGCTGTTGCCGGCCGGACTTCAATCCGCGCGCCGACAAGCCCCTCCCTCGCGAACGTCTCCCGCACCGTCTCCGCAGTCGCCTGCGTCGAGATCGACACAGATCGAAAGATCAGGCGCGCATCGGGCAAGCGGTCCATGATGCTCTTCCAGAGCCCGAGGATGTGCCGGTTGATCTTGAACGTGGCGTTGAAGGAGCCCAGCGTCAGTGGGCGTACCCCGTCCAGCGGCCGCAGGCCGGTCGGCGGAAGTCGTTCGACCGATGGCGGGGTGTAGCACAGGAAGCAGGGATCGAGCCTGACCAGTCGCTCGACAGCAAACCGCTGAGCCTCGTAGGGGTCGCCCGCCGGATCAGTAAACGAATCGACAAACCGGTGTCCGATCACGTCGAGCCCGGTGGTATTGGGGTAGCCGAGGTAGGTCACCTGCACCGGGGCAACGCCGATCTGAAAGAGAGGTAGAACGTTCCCTCCCGTCACGCCATTGAGGTCCACGGCAAGATCGAAGTTCCTGGCCCGCATCTGCTCCGCGACCGCCCGGTACGCGCCCGTCGTCAGCTGCACCCAGTCGTCGCAGAGGGAGCGGAGCCTCTCGGTCACCGTGTCGGCCCGGGTGTTGTGGAACACACCGGTCACATGAAAACGACGCCGATCGAGGTTTGCGAAAATGGGCGCAATAAACGACGCGACAGAGTGCTCCCGCAGGTCCGACGAGAAGAACGCAACCCGCAGGACACGCTCGGAGTCGGAAGCGGACGGGGCTTTGATGTGCCCGCGTGCAAAGAGAGAATTCTGCGAGATCAACCTTCCGTGGTTGCAGTGCACGGCGAAAACCCGTTCGCTCTCGATGGGGTAGGTGTAGTTGCTGCAGAAGCAGGCAAGCTGTGCGATCGGGTAATCCGAAGGGAACGCGAGCTGGGCCTGCCCGATCACCCGCGCCGCTTCGCCGGTCCTGCACAGGTGCGCAAGCGCGCTCGCTGTCCCCATATAGAGGCCCGCGTCGATCACGCCCGAGTCGATCGCGGCCTGGCCGTCGCGAGCAAGCTCTGCCCATCGCCCGCCGTCGTTGAGGAGCTTGCACAGGACAACGTGGGCCGTCCGACTATCCGGCTGGACCCCAATCGCTCGGCGTAGCACGGGCTCCGCGTCCGGGTCGCTTGAGCGGGCCAGCGAGAGACCGAGTTCGCTCAAGAGTTCGCCATCTTGCGGCCGAAGGCCACAGGCACGGCGCGCGTAGTACACAGACTCACGGAACTCGCCCATGCTGCGCAGTACGCGTGCCATGGTCACCACCACGTGAGCGTTTTCACCCTGCTGGCCTAACAGCCGCTGAAGCAGCGCTTTGGCCTTGACTAGTTCGCCCCGCTGGCAGGCCTCGTTCACCTGACCGAGCTTTGCCTGCCACTGGCTCATGCGGGCGATGGTAAGCGAGGGCGTCGCGGGAAAGCACCCGGCGCGGCCACGGACTGGCTTGGGGGTCACGCAGTCGCCCAACTATGATCGGAACCAATGCCCGTCCTCCTCCGCTGGTTCCTGAGACTCGGCCCCACCAACCCCATCGCCGTCCGCCTGGTGCAGAACGGCTCGCGGCGGCCGCGCCACCACTACATCCGCATCGCCTACCTCGGCTCGCTCATCCTCGTGCTGCTGTGGGCGCTGCTGATTAAGGCCTCCGGCGGCGGGGAGCAGTCGTACCAGAAGCTCGCCGCGGCCGGGTCGTCGTCGTTCGCCGCCATCGCCTACCTGCAGATCGGGCTCATCTGCATCCTCGCGCCCGTCTTCATGGCCGGCGCGATTGCACAGGAGGCCGACCCGCGCACGTGGGACATCCTGCTCACCACGCCGCTCAAAGCGAGCGAGATCGTGCTGGGCAACCTGCTGGGGCGGCTCTTCTTCATCCTCGCGCTGCTCTTCAGCTCGCTGCCGCTGTTCGCCGTCACGCAGTACTTCGGCGGGGTGTCGCCCGACCGCATCTTCGGCAGCTACGCCATCAGCGCCGGCGCTGCGCTCTTTGTCGGCAGCACCGCCATCTTCCTCTCGGTGTCGCGCCTGGTGGGCAAGCGGGCGGTCTTTGCGTTCTACGTCACCATCGTGTCGTACCTGGCCGTCACCACCGCGATCGACGTGGTCGCCGGCGGCGGCGGCGTGACGTGGATGACCGCCGTCAACCCGTTCCTGGCGCTCCGCTCGCTGCTGGATAGCGCCGGCTACCCCGCCGCGCCGCAGGGCACCTACACCGGCCTGGCCCGGTACTTTCTCGAAACACCCGCCCGCACGTTCTGCATCATCAGCATCGGCGTCAGCCTGGTGTTGATCGTCTTCTCGGCCATCACGGTGCGGCTGGGGGGCATCGCCGGCGCGGGTGGGCTGTTCGGGCGCGAGGGAAGCAAGCGGTCTCGCAAGAGCCTGATCGACGTTTCGTCGATGCGCGACGATGAGCACCTGCTCCACCGCTCGCCCAAGAGCGTCTGGCACAACCCCATCGCCTGGCGCGAGGCCGCGGGGCGCACCGCGGGCTTCACGCAGACGGCCCTGCGCTGGTCGTTTATCGGGGCGGGCGTGCTGTGGGGCGTCTTCATCATCTACATGTACCACTCGCTGCACTGGAACGCGACGCTCTTCCGCCAGGTGCTGCTGGCGACGGTGATCGGCGAGATGGTGGTGATCACGCTGGTGTCGATCAACCTCTCGGCCACCAGCGTGAGCAAGGAGCGCGAGGATGGCACACTCGACTTGCTGCTCACCACGCCCATCACCCCCTCGCAGTACCTCTCGGGCAAGCTCAAGGGGCTCATCGCCCACCTGCTGCCGCTCATCCTTGTGCCGGTGGTGACCGTCGCGCTGGCGGGTCTCTACGTGCTGACGGGCGCGCTGGGCAACGCCAGCCTGGCGACCGTCAGCGCCACGACTGCCTCGAACGTCGGCTTCGGCGGCGCTGCACCGACGATAATCACCGTGCCGCTGGTGCTCCCCGAGGCCGGGCTGATCATGGCCGCGTGCGCGATCCCCTTCTTCGCCTTCTGCGTGATCATCGGCATGCTCTGGTCGGTCCGCAGCAAGGGGACGCTCGGCTCGGTGACCGTCGCCGTTGCCATCATCGGCGCCATCGCGGGCACCGCCGGGCTCTGCGCCTGGAACGCCGCCGCGGAGGTGCCGGTGCTCGGCCCGGTGCTGGGTGCCCTCTCGCCGATCGCGGCGGCGTACAGCAGCATCGTCCCCGAGGCGGGCATGGAAAAAACGCTCATGGCCGGCAACGGCACGGGCGAAGCGGCGGCGCGGACGGCGCTCTTCTTCGGCTCGCTCATCGCCATCGTCGCCTACGGCCTGATCGTCTACGCCGTGCACGGGGCGATGACCCGCAGCTTCGACTTCACCGTCAGGCGCCTGGCGGGGATGAAGTAACGCGGCGGCCCGGGCCCAATACGACCCATAACCGCAATACGACCCGCAACCGGCAGTGGCATTCGCTCGGATCGGTGGTATGCTCTCGTGAGGAGTTCGTCGCGTGCAGACCACCGTTTTCGCTCTATCCCTTTGTGCCATGTCCGCCGCGGCGGTCGCGCAGTCGCAGCCGACGCCGGGGTTGCCCAGCCAGCCGTTTACGGCGGTGGCGCAGGCGCAGAACGGCGGGGCGGGGCCGCGGGTGACGTACCAGTACGGGATGGAGTTTGTGACGGTTCCGGGGGGGAACCAGGTCTATCCGGGCGGTCACCCTAACGATCCAACGGGTGCTGCATCGGCTGTCGGCCGC
>JAUXUZ010000391.1 GCA_030680655.1 Phycisphaerales bacterium | reverse complement strand
GGTAGAGGCTGTTGAAGGTGTGGAAGAACTCTTCCTGGGTGCGGTCGCGCTTGGCGAGGAAGTGCACATCGTCGATCACCAGCACGTCGACGTGCCGGAACTTGTGGCGGAACAGGTGCATCGCGCCGGCGGCGACGGCGTCCATGAACTGCGTCATGAACCCTTCGCAGGAGGTGTAGTAGATTACCGCTTCGGGGCGCTGGGCGCGGATTGCCAGGCAGATCGCCTGCAGCAGGTGGGTCTTGCCGAGCCCGACGTCGCCGTGGACGAAGAACGGGTTGTAGTGGCGGCCGGGGTTGGAGGCGACGGCGAGCGCGGCGGCGTGGGCGAGGCGGTTGCCCGGCCCGACGATGAAGCCGTCGAAGCCGTAGTCGGGGTTGAGCACGAGCCCGTCGTCGTAGAGGTGCTCGAGCGTCTCCTGAGCGATCGGGCCGCTGCCGGCGCTGCCCCCCGCGGCGGGGATGAACTCGCGCATGTCGTCGCGCATGGGCTCGGGCGCGGCTTCGGACTTGGGTCCGGGCCGGTCGGTGGCGGCGCCGGCGGTGGACAACCCGTGCGTTGGTTGTGGAGAAACGGTGGATGGTTTTTCAGTCTGGGCGGGCTTGGGCTCGACCTTGGCGGCGAGGGTGTGCGCGGCGGGTTTGGCGGCGGGCTCGACGGGCTCATCTGGGCCGAGGAAGCGGACGGAGATGAGGCGGCCGGTGGCGGTCTGCGCAGCGTCGTTGAAGGGGCCCGAGCAGGCACGCTGGAGGTAGTCGCGGTGGATGGGCGAGTGCGCACGCACACGCAGAACACCGCCCGCAACGCCGAGGGGTTCGAGCAGATCGAACCACTGCCGGCAGATGTCGGGCTTGTGGGCGCGCATGTGCTGGAGCAGCGCTGCCCAGATGTGGCCATCGGGATCAACGCGTGATGGCTTCATTTTGCTGCCGTGAACACTCAACTCTACCTCCGTCGAAGGGGTCCACGGTACGGGCAGGTGGAGGTTCTGTCAATAGCGAAATCAGCCGGCGCGGCGGGTGGCAAAGAGATTTTCTTTGTGCTAGAGCGGGACGCACGATTGGCGGCTGTGGGTGGGGCTTCCGGGGCGCGAGCGCCCTAGGGGTTGTGCGCGGTGTCTTTCAGTTGCGCGGCGGCCCGTCAGGCGCGCGGCGGGACCGAGCGCGACGACACGCGATCGCCGCCACCCTCGCGCGGCGGGCGGCCGCGGAAGCCGCCGGAGCGTCCTCCGGTGCCCGCTACACCTTTTTGCTGGAGTGGGTGCTCGCCCGCGTCCATGAGCTGGCGCTCGTAGCGCTCGCGGTTGACCTTGCCGTCTTGGAGGAAGAAGACCCTGTCGGCCTTCTCGCGCCCGAGCGATTTGACGAGGTTGCTCTTGGCGATGGCGAGGTTGGTGCGGCGCGAGACGTGCCCGATGACCATCGCCTTGCACTCGCAGACGCGGAGCCACTCGACCAGGTCCGACACGTGCAGGTGCATGCCGATCTTGGCGCGTTCCTTGTCTTCGGGCTCGAAGAACGTGCACTCGGTGAGCACGATCTGGGCCTTGCGGACGTCTTCACGCAGGAGCGCTGCGCCGGGGGCGGTGTCGAAGATGTAGGCGACGAGGGGGATCTCGAGGAAGCGCGTGATCTCGGTGCCGCGGTCTTTGAGCTCGGTGAGCTTGTCCTGCGGCAGGCCGACGTACTCGGGCTTGAGCTTGCTGCGGCGTTCGATGACGGTGTACCCGCAGGTGGGGACGGTGTGCTCGAGGGGGATGGCGCGGACGAAGACGTTGGGCTTGATCTGGATCATGCCCTCGGGCTCGAGGGGGTGGATCTTGAAGGGGGTCTTCTGGCGCTCCAGGTCGATGTACCCCTCCATCATCTTCTGGATGGCGGGCGCGATCGCGGCGGGGCAGATGATGTTGCCCCGGCCCATCCCCAGGAAGTTGCGCTGGCTGCACCAGTACGCGAGCCCGCCGACGTGGTCCATGTGCCCGTGGGTGATGCAGGCCCATTTGCACGGCAGCATCGAGCGCGGGCAGGAGCCCAGGTCAAAGCAGACGTCGAGCTCGGGGACCATGATCGTGGTCGCCTCGCCCGCCACCGAGGAACCGATGATCCGGTACGGCTCGATGTAGAGGAAGTTGAGGGAGGGTTCTCTGGCGGGTGGTTTGGGAAGCACGGGGGGCGAACTCCTGACGGCGGGGCGGCTGGCCCGGACGCGGGGCGGTATGAGGGTGTGTAAGCGTGAGTGTAGCGGGTGGGGGCAAAAAGGGGGCATCACTTGACGAAGTTGTTAGCGAGAGTGTGCTTCTAGCGAGCCGCGCCCTGTGTTCATTGTCGCGGGCGAGCGCCCAAGGTCGAGTTGCCCCGAGAAGGCCCCCCGCGCGCCGGCAGCGCTGGGGGGGCGGGCAGGGGCGGACCCGGTTAGTTGGTTGGCCCCGAGCTGCGGGCCGCGGGCCACACGAGCGCGGCCTGGGCCAGGTGCTCGCTGGCACCGGGGTTGAGGGTCTGGTAGTCCGACACCCACCAGCCCGGTGCAACGAGCATGTGGTCGATCTGCAGCACCTGGCGTGGGCGCGGCCACGACGCCAGGCGGCCAAGGCCCGCGGTGCCCGAGGCGGCGGTGAAGCCGGGGGCGAACGTTTCGAGCGAGTGAGAGCCGATGGGGATGTTGAAGTCGCCGGCGATGACGTCTGGCGCGGGGAGCGAGCCGTCGGCGCGGAGCTGCGCAGCGCGGGCGACGACCCGCTGAACAAGATCGGTGCGGCTCGCCAGCGGGTTGCTTGGCATGTCGATGAACCAAACGTGGAGCGGGCGGCCGATCGAGGCGGTGGTGTCGAAGGTCAGGCCGATGATGGTGGCGTCCTCGATATCCACCGGCGAGCGGTCGTGCAGCTGCAGGGTGCTGAAGACCCAGGCGAGC
>JAUXUZ010000463.1 GCA_030680655.1 Phycisphaerales bacterium | reverse complement strand
GCGGCAGGTGTTGACGCGGTGGAGCGCCGCCTCAACCGCGCTGTTGATAGCGCCGCGGTGGGCCGGGGTCGCGCCGTCGGTCTGTGCGAGCCGCGCAAGCGCTGACGTGCGCAGCTGGCCGAGGCGGCCTGCCGCCGCGGCGGCGAGGTGGTTGATCCGCCCGATCGCTGCTTCACGCGCTGCCGCGATCATCGTCACCGGCGCGTTGTGCCGACGAAGGGCGATGATGCGCTGCGCGCCCTCGGAAGCGGCGGCGTTCATGGCCGCGCACGATGCATCGGCGATCGAGCGCGACTCGGTGACGGCGCGGTGGACGATCATCGCGGGCGTGACACTCGGGTGACCGGGCGGGTGGTCATTCGGCGGCGGGTTGCCGTCGCCCGCGTACGAGGCCCCGGTGAGGCTTGCGACAACCGCAAGCGGAGCGAAGAACCGTGCAATTCCCTTGTTCATTCTGAGGTCTCCTTGGTTGTGCAGGGCGTGCCACAGGGCCGCCGATCCGAGGCGTAACGACGCCACTTGGCCACCGATTTCAGCCGAACTGCGAATCACCTGTGGAGGGGGGCTTGGGAGCCGGGAGTAAGGGGCGGCTGGTCGCTCCCCGCGTGACGTGAGGCAACCAGCCAATCGGGGAGCGGGTGCGGCCGGCCTTCACGGTCAACCGCCGCAAGGGTGGTTGAGGCGACCGCCATGACCAACGGCGCACCGGGCGTGCCTGACGGGGGCCACCCGGTTGCGGATTCGATCATGGTGATCTCGTACTGGTGCTCGAGCTTGACGCGCGAGCCCCCGGTCACGGTCGTGCGGACGCGGATGAGGTCGTCGTAGCGGATGGCGCGGCGGTAGCGGACGTCGAGCTTCACAATTACCAGCAACACGCCGTACGACTCGAGCTTCGCGTAGGTGAGGCCGCAGTCGCGGAGCAATTCGGTGCGGCCGATCTCGAACCACGGGATGTAGCTGGCGTGGTGGGCGACGCCCATGGGGTCGCACTCGCAATAGCGCGGGCGGAGGGTGATCTCGCCGCTGGAAGCGGGTGCACGAGGGGGCTGCGGCAACGGCGGGGTCGGGTCGGCCATCTGCGGTGAGTCTACGGTTGCGGCCTCCGCCAGCAAAGAGACCCCCGCATCAGCACGCCCCCCCCAGATTCCAACGACAACAGGCCACCGTTGACGCGGCCCGACGCCCCCGCGAGCACCGCCGCGCTCGTACGGCGGTGGGTGCCGACCGACGAGGTGCCGCCGATCACCGCGCTGCTGCACCGCGCTTACGCGGGACAGGTGGCGATGGGGCTGAAACCACTCGCCGGGCGGCAGGACAACGACGTGACCCGCCGCCGTCTCTCCAGCGGCGAGAGCTTCGTGGCGATCGATGCCGGGCGCGTGGTCGGGGTGATCATCCTCAACGAGCAGGAGCCCGACGAGGGGCCGGACTGGTTCCACAAGCCGCGGGTCTGCTCGTTCAGCCAGTTTGCGGTTGAGCCGTCGGTCCAGAGCCGCGGGGTCGGGCGGGCGTTGCTGGGCGCGGTCGAGGCCCGGGCGAAGGAACTGGGCAACGACGAACTGGCGCTGAGCATGGCGGAGCCAGACCACGCGCTGCGCGACTACTACGTGCGCCGGGGGTACCGGATCGTGACGACCTGGCGGTGGCCGTACACCAACTACACGAGCCTGATCATGAGCCGACGGCTGAAGTGACGCTCGGCGTCAGCGTCCCTTGCTGTCGCCCCGTGCGAAGATGCTCGCGACGTAGTTGAGCACGTCGGTTGCGCTGGTGTGGTTGTAGCCGAACTGCTTGATCATCCGCTGCTTGACGATGTCGATCTTCTGCTGGGTCTCGTCGTCGACCACGCTGGAGACCATGTTCTTGAGCTTGATCGTGTCGCGCGAGTCCTCGAAGAGCTTGAGCTCAAGGGCACGGTAGAGCCGGGCGTTGGTGTTGTAGTCGAACCGCTTGCCGTCGAGCGAGAGGGCCGCGATGTAGTTCATGATCTCGTGGCGGAAGTCGTCCTTGCGGCTGTCGGGGACATCAATCTTCTCTTCGATGCTCCGCATGAGGCGCTCGTCGGGCTCCTCGTCGCGCCCGGTGTACTTGTTCTTGACCCGCTCCTTCTGCGTGTAGGCGCGGAGGCTCTCGATGTAGTTGGCGCACAGGCGCTTGATGGCATCCTCGTCGGAGCTGATGGCCCGCTGCACCTCGCCCTTGATGATGTCCTCGTACTCCTCCTTGACGACGGCCAGGAGCTCTTTGTAGCGCTTGCGGAGGTTGTCGTCGGCGATGAGCGAATGGGCGGCGAGACCGGCCTCGAGCTCGTTGAGGACCATGAACGGGTTGACGCTCTGGTCGTCGATCGCCTGGCGGCTGACCAGCGCGTTGGAGATCTTGTCCTGCACGTAACGCGGGCTGATGCCCGACATGCCCTCGCGTGACGACTCTTCCTTGAGCTCCTTCACGCTCTCTTCGGTGAACCCCGGGAGGGCACGCCCGTTGTATAGCTTGAGCTTCTGCAGCAGCGAGAGCCCGGCCTTCTTCGGCTCCTCCAGCCTTGAGAGCACGGCCCACATGGCCGCGACCTCGAGGGTGTGCGGGGCGACGTGCAGGTTGCGCGTCTTGGCCGGCCCGAAGTCCTTCTGGTAGATCTTGATCTCGTCGTCGAGGCGGATGTTGTACGGCACGTCGATCTTGATCGTGCGGTCGCGGAAGGCCTCCATCATCTCGTTGTTCTGCAGGCGCTTGTACTCGGGCTCGTTGGTGTGCCCGATGATGACCTCGTCGATGTGCGTCTGGGCGAACTTCTTGGGCTTGATCAGGTGCTCCTGGCTGGCGCCGAGCAGGTCGTAGAGGAACGCCACGTCGAGCTTGAGCACCTCGATGAACTCGCACACGCCGCGGTTGGCGATGTTCAGCTCGCCGTCAAAGTTGAACGCGCGCGGGTCGGAGTCGGACCCGAACTGTGCGATCTTGCGGTAGTTGATGTCGCCCGTCAGCTCCGTGCTGTCCTGGTTCTTCTCGTCCTTGGGCTGGAACGTGCCGATGCCGATGCGGTCCTTCTCGCTGAGCACGATCCGCCGGACGCGCACGTGGTCCATCACGCGGCGCCAATCGCCGCCGTAGTGGGCCATCAAGTCGCCGTAGACCTTGCGGCAGAAGGGGTCGAGCTCGCCGACGAGCTTGATCCGCCCGCTGCCGTTGAGGGGCCGGTACGACTCGTTGATCCGTGCCAGCAGGTCGGCGCGAGCCTCCTTGGGCACCAGCAGCAGCGGCTCCTCGTGCATCGGGCAAGCGAACTCGTGCGTCTGGGCCGTGGGGCCGCAGTGCTCGTCGAGCATCCAGCTGAACGAGTAGAGGGCGCCCTCGTCAGTACGGCTGTAGTGCTCAAGGCCCTTCTTCAGCAGGCGGGCGATCGTGCTCTTGCTGCTGCCGACGGGTCCGTGGAGCAGCAGGATGCGCCGGTCGGTGCCGTACCCCTCGGCGGCCGAACGGAGGTAGTCGACAAACTGCATCAGTGCAAGGTCGAGCCCGAAGATCGCATCGGCGCCGCCCTCGAACGGGTCGGAGAAGAAGTGGTAGCGGATGGCATCCTGCTTGAAGACGCGGTATTTCTCCGCGCCCTGGCTCATCACCGCGTCGTACGCTCGCTGGTAAGCGTTGCGCACCACGCCGGGGTGGCGCTGGACGATCTCAAGGTACTCAAAGAACGAACCGGACCAGTGCACGTGATCGAACGATGCGCGGTCTATGCGCGCATCGATCAGGCCGGCGAGCTCGCCGCCGCGCGATGCCTCGATCGCGGCGCGGAGCTCGGGCCTTACGCCGGGAGCGTCGGTCGGGTTGGAGGAGGTGCCAGACTGAAGGCGCGACGAGTACTCGGGGGTCATGGGAAGACTCCTCACGCGTCGCGGCCGGGCTCACTCGCCCGCTTCCGCGGCGACGCTTTGTGCGTGCAAGGCGACACCGACGCGATCGGGCGGCGGTGCGCAGCGCGTTCCCACTCGACAGACTTCATCGACCTTCCCGGAGCCCGGCACAAGTGCGCCGGGGCATTCACTTACTCGATACGCACGGCAGCGGCAGCGGATCGCCCATCAACGGCTGATAACGCTTTCTGGACGTGCCGAGGCTGGATTGTGCGTTGCCCCGCTACCGTTGCCCGCATGTCATTTGGCCTCTCAAACGTGAAGGACCTCGACCCAACGGGCGTCGGCATCGACCTGGCGACGGCGGTGCCGCCGCTGCCGGACGACATCCTGCAGCGGCCATCTGCGGGGCACCTTCCGATCCACTCATGGTTCGCCGATCCGTCGCTGCCGCTGGAGATTGAGATCGGGTCGGGCAAGGGGACGTTCCTGGTGCAGCAGGCACCGACGCAGCCGGGGACCAACTTCCTGGGGATCGAGTACGCCCACGACTTTTACCTTTCGGCCGCCGACCGCATCCGGCGCGCCAAGCTGCCCAACGTGCGGATGCTCTGCATCGACGCGGGCGAGTTCATCCACTGGCGCGTGCCCGACGGCGCGGCGACGGTCGTTCACCTCTACTTTGCGGACCCTTGGCCGAAGACGCGCCACAACCGGCGGCGGATGGTGCAGGACCGGTTCCTGCAGGACTGCCTCCGCGTGCTCAAGCCGGGCGGTGAGCTGCGCATCGTGACCGACCACAACGACTACTGGGCGTGGATGGAAGAGCACTTCGCACGGTGGACCAAGCCGAACGGGCCGTACGCGCGTGTTCCGTTCCTTTCCCCCCCCACCGCCCGCGAGGGCGAAGTTGTGGGAACGAACTTCGAGCGCAAGTACCGGGTTGAGGGGCGCGACTTCCACGCGACCACGCTGGTCGCGCCGATGGTGCCGTGACCGCGCTGCTGGAGTGAGGAGCCCTTCCAGGTTGATCGCCCATACATGGGGAAGCGTCGCCTCCGAGCGAAGCGCACCGCGGGCTTGCACAGCCGTGCCGGCGGGAACGGCACACTGGCCGAGCACGAACGCATCGCCGTCGACACCGTCATGCGGCCTGCCGATCATCGCGCTGACTGCTCAAGCGGAGCAGGGCAACCCGGAGAAGTGCTTCGGCGCCGGGAGTGACGACGACTTGACGAAGCCGGTCGAGAGCGCGCCCTGCTGAGCGCTTCCGCCAAGAGGGCAGCGCAATCAATGGCCGAGCGGGCCGCCTGGCAATCTAACCGACGAAGGGTGGCTAACGGGACTCGAACCCGCGACCTCAAGGATCACAACCTCGCGCTCTAGCCAACTGAGCTATAGCCACCGACTGCACTCCGCGGTCGGCCACGGAGCGAGGGTGATTCTAGCGGGCAGGCGGCTGGCTGTCGCCGAATGCGCGCCCGAGCGGTCGGCACGCTTGATTCCGGCGCACCGCCGAGCGTCAACCGAAGGCCGAGGTCCGCAACCTGCCTCCTAGGTGTTTTCCGCAGACGGACCAACCGCTTGTCCACAGGAGTAAGGGTCGGGTCTACTGTGACATCCCCCTCAACGCACTCCCGGCCGCCGTTTGGAGTCTCTTGGTCGGAGCGAGGGCCTTGGAGCACCCATGAGCAGCACCATTCTCGCCCGCCTGGACCTCTCTCCCAGCCGCGTTCAGACCAACCTGGCTCCGGCCAAGCTGATCGAGCTTGCGATCTCGCGCGGCGAGGGCGTGCTCGCCAGCAACGGAGGGCTGGTCTGCCGGACCGGCGACCGTACCGGGCGCAGCCCCAAGGACAAGTACCTCGAAGACACCGCCGGCGTGCACGACAAGATCGGCTGGGGAGGCTTCAACACCCCGATCACCCCGGCGAACTTTGACAAGCTGCTCACGATCGCCGTCGACCACCTCAACAGCTGCAAGGACCTCTTCGCCTTCACCGGCTTTGTCGGCGCGGATCAGAAGAACCGGCTCTGCGCCAAGGTCATCACCGAGCAGGCGTGGCACAACCTCTTCATCCGCACGCTGTTTATTCCCGAAGGGTCGCCCGCCGCGGGGGCCGGGGCGGTATGGAAGGCCGAGGGTGGATGGACCATCATCAACGCGGGCAAGCGTCGCCTGACGGCCGAGGAGCAGGCGGCTTTCGGCGTCAAGAGCCCGGTCATGATCGCCCAGAGCCTGGAGCGCAAGCTGGTGGTGATC
>JAUXUZ010000456.1 GCA_030680655.1 Phycisphaerales bacterium | reverse complement strand
CTACCGCGGTTCAGTCGGCGGGACGCAGCTCACGCTCGGCAACGCCAACCTCAAGGCCGTGCCCCACGGGTTCGGCGTCCGCGGTTTCCTGCAAGGTGGCGACACCACCTGGCCGGGCATCGGCACAACCGCCGCGGCGATCAACAGCGGGATCATGGCCGAGGGGGTGCTAGCGGCTCTCTGAGACGCCGTTTGCTGCTCAAGCGTCTGCCCAATCGTGGGGATATCGGGTTTTCCCCTTGCGGTCGGCGCAGAAGCCGGTACCTTTGGCGGTTAAGGAGTACCCCATGTCGATCGCCAAAGTTCAGTTCGTGCTGGCCGCTTGCGCGGTTGTTGCTGCGGGCGCCTTTCTCGTCGCCGGTCCGCTGAACCCGCCGTCGGGTCCGGTCTCGGCGGGAGGCAAGACGACGCAGGAGATCTATGACGCGGTGACGAACATCAGCGGGTCGATCGGCACGGTGGGGGGGCGGGGGCCGGCGGTCCCGGGAGGGGACCGCAGCGCAGGCACGTTCGCGATCTCGGCCGGCGCGCAGTCCTTCAGTGGCCCCATTCTCGGCTTGAGGCTTCTTATGCGAAGGAATGCACCTCTGGGTGGGGGTGGATCAACGGGCGCAGCTGTGTTCGACGGGTGCACAATCGTCCGTGAGATGGGTGACGGGTCGGCGCGGGCGTACCGAATTATCGCGACCGGTCAGCACGCGCAAACCGCGACGGCCGTGGTCCCTTCATTGAGCGGAAACACGTCGTACGCGTTCTCGGATGTGACGATCGTTGGCTTTCGGCACTACAACATCCAACGCAGCGACGGTTCGATGGCGGCGATGGAAGAGCTCGACCTGGCGTTTACTTCACTTGGTGTGACCGACGCCAGCGGGTTCAGCTACACGCACTACCTCGCGCAGCCTTGAGACGATGTGAACGCCTCATGGCTGGGGCGGGGTGCTCGGAGGCGGACTTGGCGGTGTCTGCTCGCTCTCATTTTGCTTGGGCTCTCGGAAATCGCTCCGGGGGATGAGCTTCTCGGTCCGCTTGCGTGCGCGTTCCTCTTCGGTCATCGGCGGACGCGGCTGCGCTTGGCCCTGTTGGCCACCCGGCTGTTGGCCCGGGGGTTGATTGGGCCGTTGCCCCTGCTGCGGCGGTGGGCGGTTGTCACGCCGCTGGCCTTGCCCGCCCGGGCCCCCCTGTGGCGGTCGATTGTCCCTGCGCTGACCCTGCGATTGCCCGTGACCACCCGAGCCACTCTGCGGTGGGCGGTTGTCGTGGCGTTGACCCTGCCTCTGCTGAGTGTTCCCCGGTCCGCGTTGATCCCGGGCCTGACCTCCACCGCCACGGTTCTGGCCGCCACCACCTTGCGGGAGGGGAGGGCGCTGGCCACCCGTGATGCCCGGTTGCTGCGGGCCCGGTGGAGCTGTGGACTCGGCGGGGCCCGGGGCGTCGTCGTCATCTCCCCCGACCGCCGGCGGGGCATTGAGGTCCAGCTTCTTGAGCACCTCAACGGCGTACGCCGCGTCTTCGTTGGTCGCATCCAGCCGCACGAGCACCAGCTGCGTCAGGATCTGTGTGTCGATCACGATGCCCGGTCCGTCGGGCGTCATGATCGGCGTCTTCTTGCGCGGCAGGTTCTTCTTGAGCTCGTCGTAGGTGTTCTCTTCGTAGCGCAGGCAGCACATGAGCCTGCCGCAGCGGCCGCTGATCTTCAGCGGGTCGAGTGTCGCCTTCTGCGTCTTGGCCGCCTTCATGCTGACGGGCTTGAGCACCTTCAGGAACTGCTTGCAGCAGCAGTGCTGGCCGCACCGCTCGTAGTCGGCGATCACCCGTGCCTCGTCGCGAGCGCCGACCTGGTGCATCTCGATCCGCGTGTGAAACTGGCCGGCAAGCTCCATCACCAGCGGCCGGAAGTCCACCCGTTCCTCCGACAGGAAGTGGAACGTGATCCGCTCGTTCCCCAGGATCGGTTCTGCGCTGACGACCTTGATGTCGGTCAGGCCGACCTTGACCGCCGCGGCACGCGCTGCGCGCAGCCACTGCTCCGCCTGCGCCTCCAGCGCGGCCTGGTGGTTCATGTCCTCCAGCGTCGCGATCCGCAGGATGCGCCCGTCGGCGTGGAAGGGGTAGTCCTTGCCGCCCGAGTTATCGATGTACGAGAGGAGGGCATCGCGCGACACGCTCTTGCCGCACCCGCTGTTGGGGCAGGTGGTCGTGAGCATCTCGCACAATTCTGTGCCGCGGTGGGTGCGGGCGACAAGCTTGCTGCCGCAGCCCGGCTTGGCCTCACCGTCGTAGGGGAACTCGCCCACCATCTTCATCGCCCCGAACCGGACCACGATCGACTTGGGCACCTTGAGCGCGGCGTAAGCCGCCGCGTCTTCGGCGAGGTCGGCTTCGAACTGGGGGAGGGGGAAGATGGGCACCGGGCACGAGTCTAGCGACTCCTTCCCGGGGTATGCGCGACTCCGTTGGATTGGACGCGGCCCGGAACGAGCCCTGTGCGGCAGCACAGGGACGGGGCGGGAGAAACGCGCCGATTACGGAGCCTCTCCTGCGACTGGCGCACAAGGTCGTTCGGTCCCTGTGCTGCCGCACAGGGCTCGTTTTAGACCTCGATCACCATCGCCACCGCGTTGCCGCCACCCAGGCAGAGCGACACAACGCCGCGTTTTCCGCCGGTGCGGCGGAGCTGGTGGATCAGCGTGGTGAGGCACCGAGCGCCCGACGCACCGATCGGGTGCCCCAGGGCCGTTGCGCCGCCGGCGATGTTGACCCGCTCCTCGGGGATGCCGCCGGCCTTCATGTTCTGCAGGATTTGGGCGCAGAACGCCTCGTTGAGCTCGAAGAGGTCGATGTCGGACATCTTGAGCCCGGCCTTGGCGATCACCGCCGGCACGGCGAGCGCCGGCGCGGTGAAGATCTCCTTGGGGGCGACGCCCGACGTGTGGTACGCGACGATCCGGGCAATCGGCTTCACGCCCAGCGCCTCGGCCTTCGCCAGCGAGGCGACGCAGACGGCCGCGCCGCCGTCAGAGATCTGGCTCGCGTTGCCGGCGGTGATGGTGCCGTCCTTGTCGAACACCGGCCGGAGCTTGCCGAGGCTCTCCGCCGTGGTGTCGGCGCGGAAACCCTCATCGGCGGCCACGCCCGGCGACTTCCTGTCGAGCGTCTGCTCGGCGGTGACGGCAACGATCTCGTCCTTGTACCAGCCTTCCTTGGTCGCCTGGGCGGCGAGCCGGTTCGAACGCTCGGCCCATCGGTCCTGCTCCGCCCGGCTGATCTCGTACTTCTTCGCCGTGTGCTCACCGCCGTTGCCCATCGCCCACTTCTCAAAGGGGCAGAGCAGGCCGTCGAACTGCATGTGGTCTTCGAACTGCATCGCGCCGAACTTCGGAGCGCCCGCCCCGTCGCGGATGTGCGCGAAGTAGGGGGCCCGGGTCATGTTCTCAAAGCCGCCGGCCATCACCAGGCTGTTGTCGCCCGCCTTGATCGACTGCCCCGCCTGCATCACGGCCTGAAGGCCAGAGCCGCAGACCTTGTTGATCGTGACGGCGGAAGTGGTATCGGGCAGCCCCGCCTTGAGCGCCGCCTGGCGCGCCGGCGCCTGGCCCAGCCCCGCCTGCAGCACGCACCCCATGATCACCTCGTCAACCCCGCCCGACTTCGCCGCGGCACCGATCGCCGCGTTTTCAGCCATGATCGCCTGGATCGCGTACGCGCCGAGGAACGGGGAGGGAACCTTGGACAGACCGCCGAAGAAGCGCCCGATCGGCGTGCGCTTGGCGGCGAGGATTACGGGCGTGGTGGATGCGGACATGGGAGTCTCCGAACTGAGGAATCCCGCGGGAGTCTTGGTAAGCGCGGGGGTCATTCTACCCCGTGGCGTTCGCGGAGTAAGGGTCCTGTAACCCTCCGATACGCTTCTGGGGCTTCTGCGGGTCTACGGTGAAAACAAACGAGGGTTTTGACCTGTGCGATGGTGCGGATCGTGTGCCGGGTGGAGATCCGACGCTTAAGCCGACGGTTGCGTTTGCACCCTGTGCGATGGAACCGCGCGAAGGCCGCCTCCGTCAAGTCCTACGCTGGCGGCTCATCGAATTCGGAGTTGCCCATGCCCATTGAGATCAACCCGCAGACCCAGGTCCTCCTCGCCCGCGACACCAACCAGGCGATGGGCATCGCCGAGTTCGCTGTCGGTTTCATGCAGTCGGGCAACCCCGGCGCTGCTGTGATGGACCGCACCAACCTCTTCAACGTTGACGCCATGATGTGCGGCGTCTCCGCCCTTGCGCTTGGAACAAACGCGCCGACGGTGCTGCGCGAGGAAGCGCTGCGTTACGCGTGTGCGCCCGGCGGGTACGGCTCGAAGAAGAACGGCGGGGTCCCCGTGCTGGGCGACAGCGCGACCGTGTTTGTTGAGAAGGCGATCCTCGCCAACTCGGCGGCCGTGCGCGAGTGGGACAGCAACGGCACCAACTTTGGGTACAACCCCAAGTACGGGCACGTCGCCGGTGAGTTCGGGCACAACGACTTCTACCCGGTCGCGATCGCGGCCGCCCAGCAGGCGGGCAAGGACGGCGCGTTCGCGCTCAAGGGGATGATCCTGCTCGACGAGATCCGCGGGCGCCTCGCCGAAGTTTTCAGCCTCAAGACGTACAAGATCGACCACGTGCTGCACGGGGCGATCGGTTCGGCCGCGACCTACGGCGCGATGATGGGCGCGACAGCCCAGGAGATCGAGCACGCGATCGGCATGGTGGTGGCCCACTACGTGCCGTACCGCGCGATCCGTTACGGCAAGCAGCTCAGCGACAGCAAGGGCTCAAGCGCCGCCATCAGCACCGAGGTGGCGATCATGTCGATGCAGCGTGCGATGCGCGGCTTCATCGGGCCCAAGGACATTTTCCGCAACGCCGAGGCGGTCTTCTGCCTCTCGCAGAAGCCCGCGAAGAAGGGGGAGAGCCCGTTCGACCTGGTGTTGAGCCGCGCCGGCGACGACTTCGCGGTCATGGGTATGCACTTCAAGCTCGGGCTGTACGAGCACCAGTCGGCGGGCGCCCTGCAGTCGCTGCTTGACCTGCTGCAGGCCAACCCCGACCTCCTGGCCGAGGGCGGCGCACGCATACGCAAGATCAAGGTGGTCGCCTACGAACCGGCGTACCACATCATCGGCGACCCGGCCAAACGCGACCCACGCACCCGTCAGAGCGCCGACCATTCGATGGTCTACATCCTCTCAACGCTACTGCGCAAGGCGATCGAGCAGAGCACCAGCGACTGGGCCGCGTTGATGCTCGTTCCAGAGGATTACAGCGAGCGGGCGATCTTCAACTCGTTCACGCGGCAGCTGATGGACCGGATCGAGTTCGCCCACGGCGGCCCCGAGTACGACGCGAAGTACCCCGAGGGGATCCCCACCAGCGTCGTCATCGAGGACGACACCGGCCGGTCGTTCGACAGCGGGCTGTGCATGTTCCCCACCGGGCACGCGCGCAACACCAAGGCGGACCTGCGGGCGCTGCTGCACCACAAGTTCATGCTGCTCGGCTCGCTCGCGACCGACGAGCCCGCGGCGATGGTGAAGCGCTTCGCCGAACTCGAGAAAAAGTCCGCCGCGCAGGTGCGCGACATCTACGACTTCAAGATCAAGTACCGCGGCAAGTTCGAGTGACGGCGTCCTAGGCCGCGCTGTTGGGCAGCCTGCACAACGGGTCGAGGCCGCAGTGCGCAACCGCTTTGAGCAGGTCGCGCCAGGTCACCACGCCGATTGGGTGCTGGCGCTCGTCGAGCACCGGCAGGCACGAGACGCCGTGATCGAGCATCAGCCGCGTCGCCTGGGCAATATCGGTATCGGCGCGGATGGTGACCACGTTCCGCGACATCACCTGGTGCACCTTGCGTTGCAGCGTGAAGGCATCCTGGGCCCGTTCGGACAGCTTCCCGACAAACGGCGAGAGGTGCTTGAGCAAGTCGCGGTCCGAGATGACGCCGACCACTTTGAAATGCTCAACCACCAGCAGGTGGTGGAAGCGGTGGGTGTCGAACACCTCGCGCACCTCCCCCAGCGTGTCGTCGGGGCCGACGGTTACCAATTCTGTCGTCATCACGGTGTCAACGCGGAGAGTGCTCATGGCGCAGCGCCTTTCGCTACCCTTATCGACTTGAACCGCCCTCGGGTTCGGTCCGGCGTTGTGGTCCGAGAATGTCGGCGGTTCTGCCGTTCGGCGGGCCCAGTTCCTACCATCGGCCGCCCCGGGAATGCCCCCGGCCGCCCACTCGGAGTCCGCATGGCCTTCACCCTCAAACCCTACGACGGAATCGACGTCGACATCGAGTCGACCGACTACCTGAAGAAGCACGTCGACACCGGCGAGCGCTGGGTGCTCAACTTCGGCCCCCAGCACCCCGCGACCCACACAACCCTCCGGCTCGTGCTCGAGCTCGACGGCGAACGCGTCGCCCGCTGCACGCCCCACATCGGCTACCTGCACTCGGGCTTCGAGAAGCTCGGCGAGCACCTGGACTACAACCAGTACGTCACCATCGTTTCACGCACCGACTACCTCTCGCCGATCACCAACGACATCGCCTGGCACGGCGCGGTCGAGAAGCTCTTCAACGTCGACGTCACCCCCCGCTGCAAGGTGCTCCGCACCATCATGTTCGAGCTGGGGCGCATCCAGAACCACTTGCTCTGCGTCGGCGCGGCCGCGCTTGACCTTGGGGCCATCACCCCGTTCCTCTACGGCTTCAACCCCCGTGAGGGCATCTACGACATCATCGACTACATCAGCGGCCAGCGCTTCCACCCCGACTGGACCCGTGTCGGCGGCCTGATGCAGGACCTGCCCGACACCGCCGTCTTCCAGCGCATGGTCAAGAAGTGGATCTCCTCCGACTTGAACAAGGCCATCGACGACGTCGAGGGGATGCTCA
>JAUXUZ010000455.1 GCA_030680655.1 Phycisphaerales bacterium | reverse complement strand
CTGATCGCCGGCCTTGTCGCGTGCATCGTGGTGATCGTGCTCCGCAAGGGGAAGCCGGTGGCCGACGCGGGCGGGGGGTGGGTGGTTGCGCTGGCGCTGGGGGTTGGCTGCGCGGCGGGGGCGGCGTGGTCGAGCGGGTCGTGGCGGCCGGGGCCGAGCGGAACGACGTGGCTGCCGGTGATGGCCTTGGTCGCCGGCGTGGCGGGGCTGGCTCGGGGGGAGGGTGAGCGGGCCGGCGTCGTTCGCAGCGGGGTGCGCGTCGTTGCGCTGGGCGCGGTGGCGTGGATGACGGTGCGGTCGATCGCGGGGATGAGCATCGCCGAGCAGGTTGTGATCATGGCTGGGACGGCACTGGTGGGCAGCGCGGTCTGCGCGGGGCTCGAGCGCGGCGTGCGGCTGGGCGCTGCGCGGACGGGCGGGTGGCCCAGCGCAAGCACCGGGCTGGTGTGCGCGTTCGCGGCCTCGCAGGTGCTGGTGATCGGCATGACGGTGCAAACGGCGGCGTGGGTGGCGGCGGGGATGGCGGCGTTCTTTGGCGTCTGCCTGGTGGTTGGAGTGGCGACCCACAGGCCCTTGGTTGGGCGCGGCGCACTGGAAGCGGCGGCGGTGCTGCTGTGCGGGCTGATGGTGCACGGGTGGCGAACGGGTGTCGCGACCGATCTGCAGGCGGCGTTGTTCGCGGCGCTGTTGCTGCTCGCTTCGGCCGGGCCGGTGATCGCCGCGCAGGTGCTCGGGGAGCGGGGCAAGGGGTGGGCGGGGCTTGCGGCGTGCGCCGCGCCCGCGCTGGCAGCTGTCGCGTTGGCGGTGGTGGTGCGGCCGCCACCGTTTGACGTATGAGCGCGGCCGGTCGCAGGGGCGGCGGCTTGAGCGGGGCGTAGACTTGCCGGACCGGCCGCTGGAGCCGGGCGGTGGTCTTGGAGATTGTCAAGCATGGCTGATGAGCAACCCAGTGCGTCGAACGTGCAGACCAGCAGCATCAACCGCGCGTGGCTGGTCAAGATGGTGATCTTTACGGTGGTGCTGCTCGGCTTTGGGCTGTGGGGCCTGTACGACGCGATGCTGGCGTACCCGTCGCGCGGCAACGAGTACGCCGACTACGCGAAGTGGCGTTACCTGGACGCGGCGAAGACCGCGGGGAAGCTCTCATCAACGGCCGAGATGGGCGAGCCGGTGGCCCGCCGGGCGGAGCTTGAGGCGAAGGCGCCGCGCACCGACCTTGAGCAGGCAGAGCTCGACTGGCTGACGGCGCTGGCGCGGGTGGGCAAGCTCGACCCATCGGAGACCAAGGTCGACGGGCCCAACGCGGTGCTGGATCAGATGAGCGTGAAGTGGAAGAGCCAGCAGCCCCCGCCGCCGCTGCAGGCGTACGACCTGCCGCTGCAGTGGTCGTTCGTGGTGATCGGGTTCGGGCTTGGGGCGGTGGTGATCCTGAACATCCTGCGGTCGTCATCGAAGAAGTACACGTGGGAGGCGGCGACGACGACGCTGACGCTGCCCGACGGCCGGCGCGTGACGCCGGAGATGCTGGCGGATGTGGACAAGCGGAAGTGGCACAAGTACTTCTGCACGCTGGTGTTCAACGACGGAGCGCCCTCGGCGGAGATGGACCTGCTGAAGTACCAGGGGTTGGAAGAATGGGTGCTCACGCTTGAGCGGGTGCGGTTCCCCGACCGTGCCGCGGAGGCTGAGGCCGAGGCCGCGGCCGCCGCGGTAGAGCCGATCGCTGAGGCGCCGACCGAGGACCGGGCGGGGTGAGAGGGGCGTGTCGATGGGCGCGTGGACACCTTGGGCGGCGGGCGGTGTGGTTGCTGCGTGCGTGGTGATGGGGTGGGTGCTGGCGCTGCTGACGCTGCCGGGCGTGTGGCTGATGCTGCTGGCGGCGACGCTGGTGAACTGGCTCTGGACGCCGGGTGTGTTCTCGTGGTGGACGATCGGCGTGTGCGCGGCGGTGGCGCTGGCGGGCGAGTTGCTGGAGGTTGTCGCGTCGGGGTTTGGGAGCCGGCGGTTCGGCGGGAGCGGGTGGGGCGCGGCGGGCTCGGTGGTGGGCGGGCTGCTGGGGGCGGTGGTGGGGACGTTTATGATCCTGATCCCGCTGGTGGGGACGATCGTGGGGAGCGTTGTCGGCGCTGCGCTGGGAGCGCTGGTCGCCGAGCGTGGGGTGAAGAAGCGGCCGTGGGGAGAGAGCCACAAGTCTGCGGCGGGCGCGGCGGTCGGGCGGCTGGGGGCGACGGTGATCAAGATCGGCGTAGCCGGCGCGGTGGGCGTGGCGCTGCTGGCGGGCCTGGTGACGGGGTTGTGAAGACTGTCTTAAGGGTGTCGGGCGCGGATTACCGGCGCGGCCGGTGCAGAAACCGGGCGTATGTGTCGATACGCTGGACGGGTAGACAAGCGCGATGGACGCGACGGGCGAGCGGGTGGGTGAGACGGACCACGGATGGCAAAGCCGACAGGCCGAGGCACAGACATGAGCAACAGCAACACCCCGCCGGGCCGGAAGGGCTCGGGGTCTGGTTCTGGCGTCAGCGCAGCCGGCACCGCCGGCCAGCGTGTGCGCCGAAGCGACGTGATGAACGAAGCGGCGAAGGGCCCGCAGGCGCGCGGGGCGCAGGGCACCGCGGCCGAGGCGTCGATCGCCCGCCGGCCGCGGGGCGACGTGGTGATCGAGACGGGGGCCAAGAGCGGGCGCAAGTCGGGTGCCGGCGCGAAGGTGCGGCACTTTGTTGTCGACACCAACGTGCTGCTGCACGACCCGACGGCTCTGTTTGTGTTCCAGGAGCACGAGGTGATCATCCCGCTGGTGGTGATCGAGGAGCTCGACCGTTTCAAGCGCGACGAGGGTGACCGCGGGCGCAACGCGCGCGAGTGCATCCGGCACCTTGACCGGCTGCGCAAGATGGGCCGCCTGGCCGACGGTGTGCGCTGGGGCGAGGCGGCGGAGACCAACGGGCAGGACAAGCCGATCACGGCGCTGCCCCCTTCGGCGGACAAGACCGGTGTGATCCGCATCGAGGTGGGCGAGTTCCCACGCCCGCCGATGATCAAGGAAGACAAGGCGGACAACCACATCATCGCGTGCGCGTTGGGCACGGCCGAGCGCTTGAAGGGGACGGGCGAAGAGGTGGTGTTCGTCACCAAGGACCTCAACGCGCGCATCAAGGCCGACGCGCTGGGCCTGGCGACGGAGGACTTTGAGAACAAGAAGGTCGATGCGCAGCGCCTGTACACGGGGTCGATGACGATCGACGTTGACGGTGACCTGATCGACGAGCTCTACCGCGACCGCCTGCTGCCGCTGGACCGCATCGAGGCGCAGCTGCGGTACACGGGTGAGGACGGGCTGACGCGCCGCCGGACGGTCTACGCCAACCAGTTCGTGCAGCTGCGCGACACCGACGACGAGAATCACACGGGGCTGGCGCGCCGCCTGGCCGACACGGACCACCTGATCCCCGTGACGGGCCCGCGGAAGCCGACGTTCGGCATCCTGCCGCGGAACCTGCAGCAGACGATGGCGCTGGACCTGCTGATGGATGAAGAGGTGCGGATGGTGACGCTGCTGGGCAGCGCGGGCACGGGCAAAACGCTGATGGCGGTGGCGGCGGGGATGGCGAAGGTGTTCAACGAGGAGCGGTACGACAAGATGCTGGTCGCGCGCCCGATCATGCCGATGGGGCGTGACATCGGCTACCTGCCCGGCACCAAGGACGAGAAGCTGGGCGCGTGGATGCAGCCGATCTTCGACAACATCGGCTACCTGCTGAGCACGCGGAGCGGGCCGATGCAGCACGCCGAGAGCCAGACGACCGAGCAGCGGATCACCAAGCTCGTCGACAGCGGCAAGCTGGTGCTTGAGCCGCTGACGTACATCCGCGGGCGGAGCATCCCACACCAGTTCATGATTGTCGACGAGGCGCAGAACCTGACGCCGCACGAGGTGAAGACGATCGCCAGCCGCATCGGCGAGGGGACGAAGCTGGTGCTGACGGGCGACATCGGTCAGATCGACAACCCGTACCTGGATCAGGCGAGCAACGGTCTCTCGTACGCGATCGAGCGGATGAAGGGGCTGCGGATCGTCGGGCATGTGACGATGACCAAGAGTGAGCGGAGCGAGCTTGCGAGTTTGGCTGCGAGCCTGCTCTGACAGGCCGAAGGCCTGAGCGTCAGTAGCCGGCGGTGAAGCGCACCGCCACCGCCGGCGGATGGCGAGGCGAGACGCACTCCGAAGGAGTGCTCGTGTCCGTGCCTGCGGTGTCAATCCCACGCGTAGCGCTCGTCGAGAGCGACGTTATACTTGGCGCAGAGCTTGCGGACTTCCTCCTGGAACGTCTCGTGTTGGTGGCGCGTCTTCTGGTTCTCGATGTACGAGAGCAAGGCTTGTGAGCCCGACTCGCCGAGGGAGAATCCGAAGTACCCCTGCTGCCACGCAAAATCGGGGCCTGTACGCTTCTTCATCATACTTGATGAGTCGCGTTTGATGTTCAGCATGAGGTCGGAGAGGGCGACAGTTTTGCCGAGACTTACGAGGAAGTGGACGTGGTCATTGACGCCGCCCATCGACAGGAGCGCGCTGGAGTGGCCGCGGCAGATGCCCCCGACGTAGGCGCAGAGGTCTTTTTCGATTTCGAGTGGGATCAAGGGTTCTCGGTTTTTGGTTGAGAACGTGACGTGGATGAGGATCTTGGTGAGCGTTGAGGCCATCGCCCAATATAACGGATGGGTCGCTGTGCGCCAAAGCCGTTACGAGCACTCCTTCGGAGTGCGTTTCGATTACACCCCTAACCGGCGGTGGCGCTGCGCTTCACCGCCGGCTACTCAAGACCACGCCTTCGGCGTGAAGAGTTGGTACACCGGTCCATCAGCACTGAGCCCTACTACGCGGTGCGATATACCCGACTGTGCGCCTCGCTCAACATCCGGCCGGCGGGGTGAAGAAGAAGTCGATGAAGGCGATGAAGTCGTTGTTGTCGAACTGGGTGTCAGCGCCGGGGAGGCCGCCCTGCTGGCCGAGGTCGGCGGCGGGGTTGGCGTCAAAGAAGTATCCGATGAAGACGATGAAGTCGTTGTTGTCGAGCTGGCGGTCGAAGCCTGGCTCGCCGCCCTGGCGGCCGAGGTCGGCGGGGCCGCAGGGTTGGCAGGTGTCGATGACGCCGTCGGTGTTGAGGTCGAGGGCGGGGTTGGCGGCGATCTCGCAGGCGTCGGTCTTGCTGTTGGCGTTGCAGTCGGCGCCCTGGAGTGTGCGGGGGATGAGCTTCCAGACCTCGCCGGTGCCTGTGCCGCCGCGGGTCCAGTAGATCTCGCCGTAGGCGTCTGTGCCGAAGCTGGTGATGCCGGTCATGGGGGTTGAGCCGGCGACAGCGAGCTCGGTGGAGCGGTCGGTGACGGGGGAGCGCGTGTTGGCGACGCGGTTGTAGCGGAACGACCAGATCTTGTTGGCGGTCCAGTCGGCGAAGAAGTACGCGCCTTCGAGGCCGGGGATGGCGCAGCCGCGGTAGACGAAGCCGCCGGTGACGCTGAGGCCGGAGGGGTTGGCGCCAGAGTGCGGGTAGTCGAGGATCGGCGTGATGGAGGGTGGGAGTGTGGCGGGGCAACCGGCGAGGCCGGTGCTAACCGTCCCCTCGCGGCAGCGCCAACCAAAGAAGTAAGGTGGCGACATGTAACCGGGCACGGCGTTGATCTCTTCGCGTGCGCTCTGGCCGACGTCGCCGATGTAGAGGTCGCCGTTGGCGGTATCGAACGAGGCGCGCCAGGGGTTGCGGAGGCCGTAGGCCCAGATCTCCCCGGCCTTGGTCGGGTCGAAGGCCCAGGGGTTGATCTCCGGGATGCGGTAGTTGCGGTCGGGGTTGGTGGGGAACTCGTCGCCGTCGTGAACGTCGAGGCAGAGGATCTTGCCTCGCAGGCCGTATTGCTGTGAGGCGAGCGGGCCGGTGACGGGGCTGGTGTTGCTGGCGGCGTTGGCGGGGTCGTTCTCGCCACCGTCGCCGGTGCTGACGAAGAGGTAGCCGCCGCGGAACTCCATCCATGATGAGCGGTGCTGCTTGATGTCGTAGGTGATCTTGAGGACGACGTGCTCTGAGTTGGGGTCGGCAACGTCGGGCGTGGCGGGGTTGCAGGTGTACCGGGCGAGGACCCAATGGGCGAGTGTGGATGTGCCGGGCGTGTAGATGACGTAGAAGTGGCCGTTGGTGGCGTAGTCGGGGT
>JAUXUZ010000450.1 GCA_030680655.1 Phycisphaerales bacterium | reverse complement strand
TGATCACCCCAACCAACCGCACGTTCGGGAAGTCGAGCCCCTTGGCGATCATCTGCGTGCCCACCAGCACCTTCACTTCGCCGCTGGCAAACCGCCCAAGCGCGGTGAAGTAGTCGCGTGCCGACTGCATCGAGTCGGAGTCGAGCCGCAGCAGCGTCTGACCCATCACCAGCCCGTGGCTCGGCCCGAACTTGCGCTCAAGCTCCGCCTCCACCCGCTGCGTGCCAAGGCCGAACGTGTTCACCGCCTTGGTGCACTTGGAGCAGAATTTCGGCAGCATCAGTTCGGCGAGGCAGTGGTGGCAACGCACGTACCCGCCCACGCGCAGCCGCTTGTCCACGTGATACACCGTCGTCACGTCGCAATGGTTGCACTGCATCACCCAGCCGCACTTGGGGTCGGTGCAGCAGATGTAGTTGGCGTAGCCGCGCCGGTTAAGCAGCAGCATCGCCTGCCCGCCAGCGCTCAGCGTCTCGCCAATCGCCTGCTCAAGCGATGGGCCCAGCAGGTGCACGTGCCGGTCGCGCCAGCCCTCAGGGTGCACCAGCGCCCGCAGGCGGCGCTCCTCCGCAAGGTCCACGATCCGCACCGACGGCATGCGCGCCCCGCCGACGCGGTCGGGCAGCGACGACAGCACGTACTTGCTCCCCCCCGCCGGCGTCGCCGCGTACCACGACTCCAGGCTCGGCGTCGCCGATCCGAGCACCACCGGGCACCCCTCCAGCTGCGCCCGCTTGATCGCCACATCGCGCCCGTGGTAGCGCGGCAGCTGGTCCTGCTTGTACGACGAGTCGTGCTCCTCGTCAACGATGATCAGCCCGACCCGTGTGAACGGCGCGAAGACCGCCGACCGCGCCCCCACCACCACCCGCACCGCGCCGCTGGCGCACGCCGCCCACTGCGCGTGCCGCTGGCTCGCCGTGAGCCCCGAGTGCAGCACCGCCACCTTCGGGCCGAAGCGGTCGATGAACCGCTGCGCCGTCTGGGGTGTCAGCGCGATCTCCGGCACCAGCATGATCGCGCACTCGGTAAATCGCCCACCTTCGTCCTTGCGCAGCAGCATCTCCGAGATCGCCCGCAGGTAGACCTCCGTCTTTCCGCTCCCGGTCACACCGTGCAGCAGGTGCACCTTGAACGACCCGAGCGACCCGCTCACCGCCTCAAACGCTGCGCTCTGCTCGCGCGTGAGCCGCGGCGGCGGTTTGAGCGCCTCGCGTGTGTGCCCCAGACCCTCGAACGGATCGGTTGCCACAGGCGCATCGTCCTGCACCGTCGCCGTCAGCCAGCCGAGTTCAACCAGCTTCTTGATGCTCGCCGGGCCCACACCCTCCGCCCAGCGCCCCAGCGCCTTCACCGTCAGCGGCCAAAGGTCCGCGTCAACCTCCGCCAGCTTCTCCCACGCTTTCTTCAGACGACCGGGCAACTCCGGTAGTGTGACCTGCGCTTCGGCCGACGCAAGGGCGAGGTACGTCTGCGTCTTCTTGCCCGTTTCGCGCTTGACGGCCGCGGGGAGCATGGTGGCGTAGACCATGCCGAGCGGGCAGATGTAGTACTCACCCATCCACGCGCCGAGTTTCACCAGCAGCGGCGCAAGCCGCACCGACGTGACCTTGGTCACCGGCTTGACCTTCTTGGGCGAGAGGCCACCGAGCAACTCGCGCCCCCCCACCATCGTGACGATGCCCGCGGCGGGCTTGTTGCCGCGCCCGAGCGGAACGATCACCCGCCGACCCGGCTCAACCTCGTCGAAGACGCCGTCCTCATCCGCCTCACGCCCTTTGGCGGCGACCAGCGCATAGGTCAGCGCGCGCTCCGGTGCCGATGGGCCGCCATCGTTTCCGTCACCCCCACCCACACGATCGATCCCCCGCTCAACCACCACCCGCACGAAGCGGGTGTAGACCGGGGTCGGCACATCGGGTTGGAAGAGGTCACCCACGGGGGGAGTTTACCGGTTGCCGGGCAGGAAGGAGCGCACCCAGTTCAAGCGTCGCCGCGGCTCCGGCGATTGGGTCAAATCGCAGTACAGGAATACCATGCGGCGATGACGCAGCCGCCGCCCGACCCGTGTGCATTGGCAGAACGGGCCGCACAGGCGGCGGAGGAAGGCCGGATTCAAGAGGCTCGGGAAGGGATCGCCAAGGCCCTGGCGGGCGCGGGCGGCGAAGAGTCCGCCACCGACCTGCGTGTGCTCTTCCTCGCCTTCCAGTTCCACTTCCGGCAAGGTGAGCTCGACGTCGCCGAGCGGCTCTGCCGACGGCGGCTCCATGTCGCCGAGGAGTTGGAGCGAACCAGCGGCAAGCGGGACACCCACACCGGACGGGCCTGCTGCAACCTCGGGCTGGTGCTGCAATACGCCGGGAAGCTCGACGCCGCCGAAGCATCGTTGCGCCGGGCGATCGAGCACGACCGCGCCATCAACCACGAAGAGAGCGTCGCCCGCGACCTCGGCACGCTCGCCCTCGTCTTCGAAGCCCGCAACGACCTCGACACCGCCGAGCGGCTCTACCTTGAAGCTCTCGCCATCGCCGAACGGATCGGGTGCGAGCCGATCATCGCCACCGACTGCGCCAACCTCGGCGACATCGCCCTCGCCCGCGGCGAACGAGAAAAGGCCCAAATGCTGTGGCAACGGGCAGTGGAGATCCTGACGCGGCTCGGCTCGTGGAAGGTGAAAGGGGTAGCCGAGAAACTGGCGGCGTTGAGCAAGCCGAGCTGAAGCATGGAAGCGCCAAAGCCGGCTTTTGCACTTCGGCACCCGGCCGCGCCCGGGTTTGCGCCTCTATTTTCGCTTTTCGCTTTTCGTTTTTCGCTTTCCCCCCTACTATCGCGCCCGATGCCACACCCCACTCCCAGCATCGGCCGCCTCGCCCTCACCGACGGTTCAGTCTTCACCGGCACCGCCTTCGGCGCGACCGGCAAGGGGCTCTGCATCCCCGCGGAGGTCGTCTTCAACACGGCCATGACCGGGTATCAGGAGGCCCTCACCGACCCGTCGTACACCGGCCAGATCCTGGTGATGACCTACCCGCTGATGGGAAACTACGGGATCAATGCCGAGGACGTCGAGAGCAAGAAGGTGCAGGTGTCGGGGTTCATCATCCGGCAGCTCTCCCGCGTCGCGAGCAACTACCGCCACACCGAGGACCTCTCAGCCTACCTGGAGCGCGCTGGCGCACTGGGGCTCGCGGACATCGACACCCGCGCCCTGACGCGCCGCCTCCGCGAAAAAGGCGTGATGACAGGCGTCATTACCGACAAGACCGTCGCCGAGTTGAGCGACGCGGCGCTGGTGGAGATGGCCCGCAAGGCCCCCAGCATGGCGGGGCAGAATCTCGTCCCCAACGTCGGCTGCAACAGTGGCGCGAGCTGGAGCGAGACGCTCGGCGACTGGTCGACGGCGATCAGGCACGCGGGGGGGGGCGGAGCGGGCAAGAAGAAGTACAAGGTGCTCGCACTCGACTGCGGCGCCAAGTCGAACATCCTCCGCAACCTCGCCGACCGCGGCTGCGAGGTCAAGCTCATCCCGCACACCACGCCCGCATCAGAGATCACCCGCATGTTCGCCGCGGGCGAGGCCGACGGGCTCTTCATCAGCAACGGGCCCGGTGACCCGGCCGCGGTCGACGCCACCATCCAGACACTCAAGGCCGTCGTGGCGATGGATGCCGCCAAGGTCCCCCCCACCTTCGGCATCTGCCTCGGGCACCAGCTCCTGGGCCTGGCGATCGGCGCCAAGACCTACAAGCTCCCCTTCGGCCACCGCGGGGCCAACCAGCCCGTGAAGAACCTGATGAACGGCAAGGTCGAGATCACCAGCCAGAACCACGGCTTCGCGGTCGACCCCGAGAGCCTCAAGAGCGTCGGCGGCGAGGCGACGCACGTGCACCTCAACGACGGCACGCTCGCGGGCTTCCGGCTCAAGGACAAGCCGGTCTTCTGCGTGCAGTACCACCCCGAGGCCGCGCCCGGCCCCCACGACAGCGCGTACCTCTTCGACGCGTTCGTCGAGATGATGGGGACGCGCAAGCCTGTCGTGTTTACCTGAGACGACACCGCAGTCATTGGGCGATGCTCTCGCCGCATTCAGGGCAAACGCCGCTGTAGTCGCGTGTCGGGCCAACGTTGTAGCGGCACTTCGGACACAGCCCACGCCGGAGCAGCGACTCGCGATTGTCAGCACGGATGTGGATCGGTAGCAGGCGTTTTCGGTGCGGAAACGCGCAGACTGTCAGCACAGTCAAGAGGACCAGCGCAGCATCGACCGCGAACATCCAAGCGTTGACGGTTGCGCCCCGCAGGTTCCCCGATCGCAACCTCACAAGGCGACCCTCGCTCAGCCACCATCCGTCGTACCCGCCACCCTCGGCCCATTTGACAAGCGCCTCGCGAACACCCGGCGATTCGAGCGTAAGGCCGTCTGTCGAATGGTCCGATAGAGCCAGCGACCTCCACTGGACGGTGGGTGCCCAGAGACCCGTCGTTTCATGGTCGTCTCTGAAGAGAATGCTGATCTGCTTGCCGGCCGGGCGCGGCGGTGGCACGCCGTGCGGGGATGAGACAGCAGCGCCGTCTTCAGTCACCCAAATGTTGATCTGGTTTCCACGGCGTCCGGTGCTTGTCGTTACTCCCTGAGCGGACCAGCAGCAGCACAGGCTTGCGACGAGTGGACGGTGAACCTGTCGGTGCCCTTTGGGTGCAAAGAGACATGTTGCACCGACGAGCACCAGAAGGAGCACCCAGAATGTAGCGGGGTGGCGTGTGAACGATTTGAGCATGCGTGCCGCAGAAAAGTCGCAGCGTTGTAGAGGTCTTATGTGATGTGGTCGGACCCATCGTTTGAGCGGTAGAACTCCACAAGCCTAGTCTTGCGCGTGCTGGTTTACCTCAATGGTGAATATCTGCCGGCGGATCAGGCCCGCATCTCTCCGTTTGATCGGGGGTTTCTGTTTGCTGATGGTGTCTACGAGGCCGTCCGCTCAGGGCCCGCCCTCCCCGGTCAAGCCGGGCCCCGCTTCATCGGCATGAACCGCCACATCCGCCGGCTCGCCCGCAGCCTCCGCGAACTGCAGATCGACTTCGACGCCGCTCTGCTCGCGCACGTCTGCACTGAACTCGTCCGGCGCTCACGGATCGACAACGCCCTCAACTACTTCCAAGTCACCCGTGGCACCCCCGACCTGGCCACCCAGCCCAGCCGCTCGCACCTGCCACCCCCCGGGCTCAAGCCCACCGTCTTCGCCTTCGTGCGGCCAACGCCCGGAGACCCGCTCGACTACGCGAACCCTCAACCGCTGGTGAAGAAGTGCATCACGCTCACCGACCTGCGCTGGAATCGCTGCGACATCAA